>CAJXLD010000277.1 GCA_913055595.1 uncultured Altererythrobacter sp. | reverse complement strand
CCTGCCCGCGCTCGGTCAGCGTGACCGGCCGCGGGCCCCATCCGGACGGCGGCACATCCTCGATGGCGAGCTCGCCGGACTCGACGGCCGCGATCATGCTCTTCGGCACGAGGTTCCCCCTGCCGTCCGGCGGCACCGCGATCACGTATTGCTCCTGCGCCCAGTCGCCCGAGATGTTCGGCTCGCCCGAGGGCCGCCGCAGCGGCCGATCCGTCACGTCGACCTGCGACGTCTCGAACTGGTCGTTGCGATTGAAGCCGGGAGCGTTCCCGATCGTGATGTCCTCGAGATAGCAGGAAGCCGAATCGTCGCGATGCCCGAAGCCGAAGACCGTGGCCTCGGCGCCGATCACGAACATGTCCTCCGACCAGCCGGAGCGCCGCAACAGCGTGGCGGCATTCAGGACCAGATCGCGCGATACTATTTTCAAGCCCAGGAAGATGGCGGACGGGAGCTTTAGGAGATGGCGCGCAATCCAAGGCTTCATATCCGCGTGTCGGAGGCGAACCATCGCAAGGCAAAGCGATTCTCTGCTGAGCATAATGTCCACGTTGGCACGCTGATCGACGAAGCTCTGACCCTGTTGTTCACGCCGCCTGAGGACCGGCCCGATGCCGTGATCATCCAGCGGCTGGAGCGCGTCGAAGACCAGATCGATAAGCTTGAGACCGGAACTGCCTTCCAGACGGACCTGCTCATCGAATTCATTTTCGAATGGCTGAGACAGCGGCCGGGCAAGAACCCGTTCGAGACGCCGGCGGATGCGGCGCGCGCACGAATTGAGCTGGAAGCGCTGACCAAGCGCGTTGTTGAGCGCTCCAATTTACATATCTGGAATTGAGCGGCGCCAACACAGTATCGGGTCGGCCATTTCATTTTCCAACCTTTCCAGCTATTAACAGTCTACCTGTAGCGGCATCCGCAGTAGGCGCACCACAGGATATTTTGACCGTTGCACCGGAGAATGAGAAAGCATGCTGGACGGCGCAATTGGTCGGCAAATCGAGCGCGATGCTATCCTGGAAGAACTTCACCAGGTCAGTACGAGCCGCGACCGGGTCCCTACAATTTTCCACTTTCACGGTCCTGCGAGCATCGGCAAGACCACCCTCATCAGGAATGCGCCTCAGTGGGTCACGCAGCAGCATTTTCCCGGTATCGTCCAAATCGATCTGCATGATCCGTGGAGCTTTGATCCCGTTCTGAAGTTGATGGACGTTCGCAACCAGGTTCGTGCAAAACCCTTTGGGTATACAACAGACGGATTTGACTACGCGTTTCTGCTGTACGATCTCGCGTATCGTGGCGGATCCTTATCAGGGCCCCATTTGAAAGATAGCAAGTTCAGTCCAGGCAAGATCGTCCACGATTCGGTTCAGGATGCTCTGAAGTCAGGTACGACCGAACTGATTAAGGACATTCAGAAGTCTGGCGTCTGGGGCATATTGACCGCAGGCGTGACAGGTGTCCAACTCACTTCCTCAATAGCGCTAGCAGCACAGGCGGCCCTGATCAGCGGGCTGGCCATCAGTTCGGTTCAGCTCATCACCGTCATTCTGAACGCCGCGCGTCAGATCGCGCATAAGCGCCGTCTATTCAGGGACAATGAGGCGCTTGCGGTCTTGTTCTCAAAGGAAGCGCTCCCAACCGCCGATGCATTCCTGGACGCCCTTCCGCGCATACTGGCAAAGGACATCCTCGTCTCATCAAAGGTCATGATGCATCCCTCGCTTTGCATAACTCTGGATCCAGCCGAAGAGCTGGCGGCAGATTCTGACAAATACGCGGGACGAGTTCTGTCCCGGCGCCTTTTTCCACTTTTCACCAGCCTGCAAAACATTCTCGTCGTCTCAAGTTCACGAACAAGTCCCGACGCCTGGAAGCGCCGGGTTCTTCCCGAGCCCGAAAGCCGGTCAGTCAAGTTTCATGCTCACCTATTGGGCAAGCTGAGAGCCGGCCAAGTGCTTCTGGATCTCGTCGAACTTGGCGTACCAAGCGAAGCACCGGAATATCGGTACCTGGAAAATTTAGCGCCAAATGACATGCTCGATCCGGCGAGCGTATTTCTTATTCTCAGCGAATTCGCGGCGGGGCGGCCTGCATGACATTATCCTTAATGAAGCTCGTCCTGGATCAGGCCGTCGATGAAACAGGCACGATTTCAATCGATAAGCTTCAGATTGTGTTGCACGACTTTTTTTCGCCGGGCCCACTTATGGATGAGGCCTTCTGGTGTCGGGAAATCTACGAGGTTGCGGACTTCCTAGCATCCGATTCTATGGCGTGGGCCTTGGAATTGCCGGTGCGACTCCAACTGCAGGCATGCGCCAAGCACAACGTTTCCAATGGTCTTCCGGAGCAAATCCTGAACGCACTCGAATACGTTGCTACACTTGCGCAGACACCAAACCTGGCCGCCAAAGCAGTCATCGAACGCCTCCACGCCAGACCCGACGACAGGCGCGCTCTCGGCGATTCAACGCTTCTGCCGGTGCCGGATCCGCCGGGCTCCTCCAACTTGTTCGATAGCTCCCAAGTCCTGATGTCCATGTCAGCCATCGATCAGAACTCGCCTCTGAGACATCGGATATTTTCGATTGAGGGGTCTAGCGGTCGCACCTCGCTTTACACTCTGCAAAATCGCGCGCTAACCCTTGTCCATGCACTGGAGCGCTCGCGCTCGATCGGCCCAGGAACCAAAATGATTGTTCTCGGCGCGGGATTTGGGGCCCAATTTACTGCCGCAGCAGCGCTGAATACGGGGTGTCGCGTCACCATAATTTCGGCCGGCTCTTCCCTCAAAATAGCTCGAGCTGAATCTGTTCTCAGGTGGGTACACCCCAGCATCAATGCCTGGCCTGACCCCGACGCTCCCAGTGGGCACCTTCCGTTTCTGGACTGGACAAGGCCGGATGGCGATCAGGCGCTCGATATTGTTTACGAACGTCTGGAGCAGGCCCTCATGAATCCCTCGCGTGGAAGTCTAGTGATTCGATGGAGCGCTCAGGTTGAGCGCGTGATATTTGACAGGCAGAACGACAAGATTTT
>CAJXLD010000276.1 GCA_913055595.1 uncultured Altererythrobacter sp. | reverse complement strand
AAGGTGTAGTCCTCGTTGCGCGTCCACTGCGTGCGCGCCGTCCACTGCGCGGTGAAGACCTGCGGATCGGAATAGGTCAATTCGTGCATGATCGCATCGGGGCCGATCATCGTCAGCCTTTCGACCGTTCTCGCTTCGGTGCTCATCGGGATGGTATTGTTAGGCGCACCACCGACCATGGTGACGATCGCCGGGGCCGCGGAGCGGGCTTGGGGATCCTGCGTGACGCTGTCGCCGGACACGATGTTGGTAGTCTCGATAACCAGCGTCTTGCCGTCCCACCAGGCGATTGAATTTCCCATCCACGTCTCGACCGCCTCGGGCCAGCGCTCGACCGCCTCCGGCCCTTCGACGATCGGGATCACCCGCGTTCCCAGCATTTCCGCGACGATGGTGATGTAGCCGGGCGATTGAAACACGCGGAACGCGTTGTTGTAGCGGTTGGGGAACATCGTCGCCGGGAAGCCACGGGTGATGCACCGGTCCCACGTATCGAAATCGCTGACCCAGTCGTAATGCTGGCCGACTATCCAGCCGCTGCGTCCTTCCTCGAACAGTCGCTGTCCCTCCGGCGTCATCGCCGGCAATTGCCCGTCGGCCGGATCGACAAGCAGCGAACTGCGCTTGCCCATGTCATAGGTCAGGAACCAGTCGGCGAGCCCTGCCGTACCCGAGGTGCCGATGCCGCTTTCGGTTGCCGCGGCATAGCTGCCGTCCTGCTGCTGCGCATTTTCAACCCGGCGCTGGAACTCTTCGTCGGTGACCCAAGCCCGATCTCCATAATGCGCGGGGCGCTGAAATAGGATACCGCCCTGCTGCATCTGTTCATGCGGCCAAGTTCCGGTGAAATCATAGTCGCCCCACGGCAATGTTTCCGGTGTGAAATCTTCCGGTACCGGCGGCATCTCGGTAAGATCCGCGGGGCGCTCCTGCGAAAGGGCTTGGCTTCCCGCACTCAGCATAAATACGCAACCGATAACAAGCGAAACGCGCGTAAAACTCTCGACGAACATAAGACTTGTCCTCTTCCCCTTGGGCCCGGCCAAACAGCCTTGCCGCCAGCCTCATCCCGCTATCTCTTGCGAACCTAGCATGGTATGATTCTGTTGTTATGACAACAATAGCGAGATTTCCATGGCCAGCAAGTATGAACGCGAAGTCTACGACTGCATGAATCCTACGCTCGACCTGCTCGAGCGGACGAACAACCCGCATCATCGCGCGATCCTGAAGAATTATTGCCGCCACGTGCACCTGGAAGGCGCGGCGATGTTCGAAGAGATCACCAGACCCGACATGTTGGCCGACGATCCGGTCTACCACGTCACCTGGGGTGACAACCCGTTTCAGGTGAAGGGCCGCAAGGAGGTGTTCGATTTCTATTCCGGGATCGGCGACATCGTACTGTGGAATTCGGGCGACAAAATTGCTGTGGCCGATTGGGGCATTGCCGACGAGATGTGGTTCCACCAGATGGCCACCGGCGCCGAGTTGAAGAAGCTGGGCCACAAGGTGGAGAAAGACGACGGGCTATACCTTGTAGATTCACTGCAGGCATTCATATGGCCCTACGACGAAAACGCATTGCTCAAGGGCGAGCATCTGTACGAAGACAAGTCCACCCTTACCATCCGCGAGATCGATCCCGCCGACTACATGACGCCAGATCGGGTGCGCGATATTCACCGCGAGTGCCTGGCCGAGCTGGAAGAACGCTGGGGCCCGCGTTACTGGATCTACGAGCGCGAACCCGTAGCCGACTGATCTGCCGGCCTGGCGTCACCACCAGCGGCCATTCTTAATCGACGAGATGGCGGTGAGGCAGGGCTCGAATAGAAGCTCGCACCTCAATCCTTTGACCATACGTCTTCATCCCATGTGTCCAGGGATGCGCGAACGCTGTCGACTACTTTTGATTAGGAGCCAGAATGGCCTGCAGCATCCTGCGGCCCGCCGCCGCATTGGATGCCAAAGCGGCCGATCGAGAGACGATGTGATCGAAGACGAATGCCGTGCAAACGAACCCGACTGCGACAAACTGACCTCTATCTCTTCGTCGCGTTTTGGCTTGGTGAACAGCTGATGGTGACCGCTGGCACGCTTCTTCAGGACTGGGAAGGTCAGCTTTCCCATATATTTCCCCTGAGACCAGACTGTCCGCAATCGGCCCAGACACAGTTCTTCACGCGACCCGCTCCAACAGCTGCTTTCCACCCAATTCCAGCCGTTCAGCGGTTTGTTGTCGGTGATGGCAGCTAACACCCCCATTACGGACACTGAGCGTCCGGGAGGGACGATTCGGTACCATTGCGGGGGACAGAATGGGGGAACGGCGACTATCAACCTTCTTTTATTATCCCTATCACATTGTCTTTACACGATTTAGTTTGCTACCGTTCGAATCCAACTCGGAGCCATTTTCCACATTTGAGAACCATCCTTGCTCACGTCGTGTCAAACAGGCGGCTGTTTGCGCGCCCGTTACCCACAGAAATCAAAGCAAAATTAACGATCGTGGAGTCTTGTCATGTTACAAGGTTGTACGAACGTTGAAATTCTCGCAAAATTTCGGATAACTGGCTGGGCATGACGTCATCACCACCTGCGCATTTCTACATTGTGAAATCGGAAGATATTCCGGTTCTCAATTACTTGCGCCCGGGACACCCGAAGCCCAACGAAGTCATGTGGATCAACCGCGCGACCGACCAGGAGATGCGTCGCACTTCTGTCGACCAGTTCCTGCGAACCTTGTTCAAGGATGGTTTGTCCGAAAGTGCCACACGTTTGCATGAGGAAACCGGATTGCAGCTGGTTTTCGCCAGCGAGGCGGAACGCAACGCTTTTGCCACCTGTTTTCGCCAGGCACAGGAATATGAGAGAGACATCTGCGCGGGGCAAGTGATCGCCGTGTTCGACAGCAAGGATGCTGCCGAAAAGGCGATCACCAATTTGCTCTTCGAAACCGTACCGGATGCGGCTATCTCGTTGCTCTTCCGAGCGAACAGTTTCATGGACGGCAACACGGATTGGCCAGAGGGGCACAGCCTGGCCGGCGTTCTCGGATCGGTGGCAGGTGCGAGCGTGGCTGGCGTGGCCG
>CAJXLD010000275.1 GCA_913055595.1 uncultured Altererythrobacter sp. | reverse complement strand
GTCAATGTCTGTGCGACCTTCATCGCAATGCTGGAGGGCAATGTGCCGCTGGTTCTCGCAGCACTGGTCATCCTCGGCGTCAACGGCTTGCTGATGCTCGCCCACCTGCCCTCCTACAAGGGCGTGCTGACCGGCGGACAGCTGGCCGACGGCGAAGGACCGGAAGCAGGCCGCAATTACGAGAGCATCTTCGTCAACCCGATGAGCGGCGCTCCGACCAGGGCCTACCTCCTCGCCGCCATCCCGCTCGCCGCCGCGCTCTATGCCTATTGGCAGGTGATCCCCTTCGCCAATGGCACCACCGGGCTCGTGACGCTAGTGCTGCCGGTAGTGATTTTTGCCTTGGGCCTCGGGAAGTCGCTGGTGAAGAAGGGGGCGGCCTGATCGTCCGCTTTTGGGGTGGCCTCTCAAGGATTATGATTTTCAAGTCGCGTATCAAGCAGTTGGAAGAAATCTTCCTGCGCCAATTTGAGCCGATCGGTGAACAACTTGTTTATCGCAAGCAGGGACGTGGGGCGCCGATTCCTGTAAGTTTGGAAGAGCAAGAAGAGTTTAGGGTCGAATACCGAAAATCCACCTGGCGAATGCTCTGGGCTGTCATCGCGTTCCTTATAGTTACGAGCGTACTCGGTCTATTGATGGCACCAGAATTCATCAACGAAGGTCTCGGGAAGATTGCCATTGGATTTGGAGGAGCGGCTCTTCTTATGGTTTTGAGCGTCCGCAACACCACAGCGCCTGCAAGAGCGTTGGAGCGCCGTTCTCCGATTGGCGAAAAGCTAAGCAAGAAGGAGTGGCGGTCTAGACACTTCGCTGCGATCAGCTGGCTGCCGCTGACTTGGGTCTTCCTTATCTCAGCATACCTCTTTGTGAGCGTATTGGTGGGTCTGGATTTTCGGGATTGGCAGGACTATCTTTTTGCCGCTTTTGTCGCCGTTTTTCCGATCCAGAGTGCACGAGCACTATGGTATAAATTCCGGTCGGCTGAAAAGTCAGACTAGGGGCGGATTGCGCCCTAAATCACTCCCACTCGATCGTCCCCGGCGGCTTTGAGGTAAAGTCATAGACCACGCGGTTGATGCCCTGCACTTCGTTGACGATGCGCGTGGCGACGCCGGTGAGGAAGTGCGGGTCGAAGGGATAGACGTCTGCCGTCATGCCATCGGTGCTGGTCACGGCGCGCAGGCCGCAGACGCTGTCGTATGTGCGGTAATCGCCCATCACGCCCACGGTGCGTACCGGCAGCAGCACGGCGAAGGCTTGCCAGATCGCATCATAGAGGCCCGCCTTGCGGATTTCCTCGAGATAGATGGCATCGGCCTTGCGCAAGATGTCGCAGCGGGTCTTGTCCACCTCGCCCGGAATGCGGATCGCAAGGCCCGGACCGGGGAAGGGATGGCGACCCACGAACATATCGGGCAGGCCCAGCTCGCGGCCCAGCTCGCGCACTTCGTCCTTGAACAGTTCGCGCAAGGGCTCGACCAGTTCCATGTTCATGCGTTCGGGCAGGCCGCCGACATTGTGGTGGCTCTTGATCGTCACCGAGGGGCCGCCGGTGAAGCTGACGCTCTCGATCACGTCGGGATAGAGCGTGCCCTGCGCGAGGAAATCGGCCCCGCCAATTTTCTGCGCTTCTTCCTCGAACACGTTGATGAATTCGGCGCCGATGAACTTGCGCTTCTTTTCCGGGTCGGTAACTCCGGCGAGACCCGCCATGAAGCGCTCTTCGGCGTCCACGACGACGAGCGGGATGTTGTAATGGTCGCGGAACATGGTCTCGACCTGCTCGCGCTCGTTCATGCGCAGCAGGCCATGATCGACGAAGACGCAGGTCAGCTGGTCGCCGATCGCCTCATGGATCAGGATTGCCGCAACGGAGGAGTCCACGCCGCCTGACAAGCCGCAGATGACCTTGCCGTCACCCACCTGCGCGCGGATCTCTGCCACCTTGGTCTCGCGATAGGCGGCCATGGTCCAGTCGCCCGGAAGACCGCAGACGCGGTGCACGAAGTTGGCGAGCAGCTTTGCACCATCGGGCGTATGCGCCACTTCGGGGTGAAACTGCGTGCCGTAGAACTGCCGTTCTTCGTCCGCGATCACCGCGAAAGGCGCGCCGTCGCTCACCGCCACGATCTCGAAGCCGGGAGCGAATTTTGTGACCTTGTCGCCATGGCTCATCCACACCTGGTGGCGCTCGCCTTCTTCCCACAACCCGTCGAACAGCGCGCATTTCTTTGTGACTGTGAGATAGGCGCGGCCGAATTCGCCGCCTTCGCCCGTCTCATGACCGGGACGGACTTCGCCGCCGAGCTGGTGGCTCATCACCTGCTGGCCATAACAAATGCCAAGGATCGGCACGCCTGCTTCAAATAGCAATTCGGGTGCACGCGGACTATCCGCATCGGGAACGCTGGCGGGCGAGCCCGACAGGATGATGCCCTTGGGCTTCAAGCGATGGAAGGCTTCCTCCGCCAGGCTGAAGGGGGCAATCTCCGAATAAACGCCCGCTTCGCGCACGCGGCGCGCGATCAGCTGGGTCACCTGGCTGCCGAAATCGACGATAAGGATGGAATCGGGGATGTGCTGTGCGTCCATGCCAAGAGCGCTTGCCCGCTTGGCGCGCCCGTGTCCAGATGTGCATGCGCAGCTGCCACCATGCTCAACCGAAATGTTACGATTTCACTAATTCCGCAGGTGATATTTGCGCAACATCCGTGGCACTCTTCGCATTTGTAATTGACCATCTCGGAGCGCAAAAGCCCAATCGCTGTATTGAGGATGCTGCTGCAAAGGCGTTGGACCGAATTTTCTTGGAGCCTTCGTCATGAAGAAACTCATTTTTGTCGCCCTGACTTCCGTCGCATTCAGCCCGGTCGTCGCTTCTGCCCAATCGATCCCGCTGGTTATCGAAACCTGGTCGGGTGACCGTATCACTGTCGGCGAAGAGCTGACCTTCGTAGAACGCCTCGAGATCGCGGTGGAAGACCATCTCGCCCGTTTCCGGGCACTTGATCCACAGGTTCTGCGGCACCTCCCGCTTGGCGAGGAGGTTCCGTATCTTCGGGCGGACGACGTTGGTGATCCAGCTCACGGTGCTTCCCA
>CAJXLD010000274.1 GCA_913055595.1 uncultured Altererythrobacter sp. | reverse complement strand
GCACCGGCTGGTGAGCGCTGCACTTCTGACCGAGCGCGACGATAGTGGTGAGCGCCCCATCATGCGGCTGGTCGATCCGCTATCGGAGCATCTCGATGTGCTGGCGGTGAACACCTACAATGGCTGGTATGGCCCGGACCGGCCGGTGGACGTTCCGCGCATCGGCTGGGACGTGCCTTCGGACAGGCCGCTGTTCTTCTCAGAACTGGGCGCCGGCGCCCAGCCGGGCCTATTCGCTGCCGATGGTGAAGAGCCGATCAAGTTTACCGAGGACTATCAGGCCGCCTATTACCGCCACACGCTGGAAATGGCGGAGGCGATCCCAACGCTGGTGGGCATGTCGCCGTGGGTCTTGAAGGATTTCCGCTCACCACGGAGGCAATTGCCAGATGTGCAGGATGGCTGGAACCGCAAGGGCCTGATCGGCCCAGAGGGCGAACGCAAGCTGGCCTTCGACGTGCTGGCGGATTGGTATGCGGAAAGGGAGGGAAATTAGATCCCGCCGGGGGTGACGTCGTTTCCGGCCTCTTCGAGCGCCTGGATCAGGGCATCGACGCAATTGGACAGCAGCTTGCTGTCGGTCGAGCGGATCACGAGGTTCGCCCCGACCCGTCCTTCGCGGAAGAAGGGGTAGGAACCGATCTGGCAGCCTTCGTGCGCCTTTTCGATTTCTCGCAAGATATCCGCGATCTCGCTTTCCATCATGAAACCGCCGATCGTTTCGGTCAGCAGGGGAACGCCACCTTCTAGCGTACCGGTCAGCGCGTCGAGCATTTGCGCGGTGATATGCGGAACGCCGGCCATCAGGTGGATATTGCCATGCTTGATGCCGGGCGCGCCCGACATGCGGTTGGGTATGAGGTCGGCCCCCTCGGGTACACGCGCCATGCGCAGCCGGGCTTCAGTAAGACCACCGGGCCGGTCCTTGTAATAGTCTTCAAGGATCGCGCGCGCTTCGGGGTGGATGACCACGGGCACGCCCAGGGCATGGGCTACGGCATCGACGGTGATATCGTCATGCGTGGGGCCGATGCCGCCGGTGGTAAAGAGATAGTCATGCGCGGTGCGCAATGCGTTTACTGCATCCGCAATCGCATCCATGTCGTCGGCAACCACGCGCACTTCGCACAGGCGGATGCCCTGTACCTGCAGCCAGCTGGCGATCTGCGCGATGTTCTTGTCATGCGTGCGACCGGAGAGGATTTCATCGCCGATCACGACAAGGGCGGCGGTCCATATGCGATCGGGAGAATTCATGGCGGTGGGTTAGGCCAATTCGGAGGGCTGCGCCACTGCACTTTGTAACGTGTCCTCGTCCGGATTGAAGAATTGCAGCACACCGTCGTCTACCAGGCGGTCGCGATAATCGCGGCGGTCCTGCATGAAATCCATGTTGAGCTTCCACGGCAGCTCCGCCTCGCTGCGCGGAATGGCGGCGGAGGCGCGGCGGATATAGCCGGAGGAGAAGCCGAAATTGGGATCTGCTGCGCGTTCGGGAGCGTCCTCTTTGCGCAGCGGCATGGCGACCAGCGCCCGCTTGTCCGCCATGGTGTTGAGCACGTGGCAGGCGAAGCGAGCGGTCATGTCCGCGCGCAGTGTCCACGCAGCGTTAAGATAGCCGAACACCACGGCAAGGTTGGGCACGTTGGAGAACATGCAATTGCGGTAGAACCAGTGCTGCGGCCATTCGACCTTTTCGCCGTCCAGCGAGACGTCGATGCTCCCGCCCAGGCTGAGCCTGAGGCCGGTAGCGGTGACGATGATATCGGCGGGGAGTTTAGAGCCATCTTCCAGCAGAACGCCGTCGCATTCGACCCGCGCAATCGTGCCTGTCGTCACGGAGGCCTTGCCCTCGCGGATGGCGCGGAACAGGTCGCCATCGGGAACCAGGCACAATCGCTGCTCCCACGGGTTATAGGGCGGCAGGAAGTTGCGCTCGGAATAATGCTCGCCCAATTCCTTCTTGAGCTGCTTTGTCAGGAAAGCTCCGACCTTCCCGGGCTTGTTGCGCGCTCGGCGATAGAGGAAGCTGTGCAGCCGCGTGTTGATGAAGCGCGTCAGGCGATAGGCCTGGCGTTCGGGCAAGATGCGCTGGAACCGCCGGGCCCATTTGTCGATGGATGGCTGCGCGACCATCCATGTGGGTGTGCGCTGGAGCATGGTCACATGCTCCGCTTCCTCGGCCATGGCGGGGACGATAGTGACTGCGGTTGCGCCCGAGCCGATCACCACTACACGCTTGCCGCTCCAGTCGAGATCCTGCGGCCAGAATTGCGGGTGGATCGCCTGTCCTTCGAAGTCGTCAAGGCCCGGAATTCCCGCATCATGCGGATTGTCGTAATCGTAATAGCCCGCGGCGAAATAGAGAAAACGGGCGGTATCGATACGCCGCCCGTCCGCGTCTTCGATGGTGACATGCCAAAGCGCCTCGTCCTGCCTCCAGTCGGCGGAGATAAGCGTGGTTCCATAAGTGATATGCTTATCTATCCTGCGCTCGCTTACCACGCGCTGGAGATAGGCGAGGATATCGTCGCCATCGGCAATCGCCTTCTTTCCGCGCCAGGGAGCGAAGGAAAAGCCGAGCGAATGCATGTCCGAATCCGAGCGAATGCCGGGATAGCGGAACAGGTCCCAGGTGCCACCCAGCTGTGCGCGGCGTTCAACGATGCGGAAGGAGCGACCGGGGCACATCATCTGCAGATGCGCCGCCATGGAGATGCCGGAAATGCCGGCCCCGACGATCAGAATGTCATGGTCGGGGCGGGGCATAATTCCTTGTCCTAGCCGTTGCTTGCAGCCTCGGTGAACATGCTGCGCGAGGGGGCGTCGTGATAATGATCGTCCTTGGCACCGTTGCTTTGCAGTGCTTTGGCGGCTTGTACCGTATTGGCAAGCAGGCAGGCAATCGTCATCGGACCAACGCCGCCGGGAACGGGCGTGATGGCCTTAGCGTGCTGGCATTCGTCGAAAGCGACGTCGCCCACCAGCTTTTCCTTGCCGGTTTCCTCATCCATGATGCGCGTGATGCCGACATCGATGATCACGGCGCCGGGCTTGACCCAGTCGCCCTTGACCAGTTCGGGCGCGCCGGCGGCAGCCACGATGATGTCCGCCTTGCGGGCAA
>CAJXLD010000273.1 GCA_913055595.1 uncultured Altererythrobacter sp. | reverse complement strand
TCGGTGCCTTGGCGGGTTCGCCCGTTGCCGCCGTCGGGCCCGGCGGTGCGAACCGGGACAATCCCTATGCGGACCAGAATGTGAACCGCAATGCGCCGTGCCCCTGCGGTTCTGGCAACAAGTACAAGCACTGTCACGGGGCCGTGTGATCCACCGCTGAATTCGCAGCTCTTCTTGCCACGACAGTAACGATCGTTATTGTCGTGGCAAGGGAGAGCTGCAATGCAGATAACAAGGCTGGACTTGCCGCGTCGCTCGGTCGGCGAAGGTCCCGTTTGGGACGTTGCCGAACAGGCGCTCTATTACATCGACATCCTTGAGAAGAAGGTGCTGCGTTGGCATCCCGCGAGCGGCGAGCATCGTGAATGGGATGTGCCCGACATGATCGGGTCCATGGCTGTGCGCGAAGGCGGCGGTGTGATCTTAGCGCTGGTGGATGGCATTCATGCGCTCGACCTGGAAAGCAGCGAGGTAACGCCGCTGGCGCTGATGGAGCCTGCCGATGCCGATATCCAGCTCGCCGATGGCAAGGTTGATCGGGCGGGGCGTTTCATCTTCGGCACCAGCCATCGCAAGGCGGCCGAGCCTGTGGGCGGCTTGTTCAGCCTCGATAATGGCACGATCAGCCAGCTCGATAGTGGGCTGACCTTGGGCAATGGCCCCTGTTGGTCGCCCGATGGCAAGACGCTCTACCACGCTGATTCCATGGCGCATGTGATCTACGCCTATGACTATGACGAGGCGACCGGCGAGGCGGCCAATCGCCGCGCGTTTTTCAACACGAGCGACTATGGCCCCATTCCCGATGGTGCCACCATCGACGCCAATGGCGATATGTGGGTGGCGATTTGCGAGGGCGGAGTAGTGCTGTGCCTTTCGCCCGAAGGCGAAGTGAAGCGCGTGATCGATATGCCGACCAAGTTGCCTGCCAGTTGCATGTTCTTCGGGCCCAATCTCGATAGGCTCTTCGTGCCGAGCATCGATCCCAGTTTCCTTGGCCGTGAACCGGCAGAAGGTGACGGGTGGAATTATGTGATCGATGGACTCGGCGTTTGCGGCCTTCCGGAGCCGCGTTACGATGGATAAGCGCCTTTCTCCGCTGCTCGTCGCGGTCTTCATCAATATCGCCGGATTCAGCCTGATCCTGCCGCTATTGCCATTTTACGGGCAGGTCTTCGACGCCAACCCGTTCGAGATCGCGCTGCTCTTTGCCGCTTACAGCTTCGGCAATGTCTTCGGTGAGATCCATTGGGGGCGCCAGTCCGACACGTGGGGGCGGCGCAAAGTGCTGGTGGTAACGACCTTTATCGCCGGCCTGTCCTACATCGCCTTTGCCTATGCGCCATCGCTGTGGGCGGCGATCCTGATCCGCGTGTTCAGCGGCTTCTTCTCCGGCACGCTGAGCGTGTGCCAGGGATTTATTGCCGATGTCTCCCCGCCCGAAAGGCGCGCCAAGACCATGGGCTATTTCGGTGCAGCCTTCTCGCTCGGTTTTGCCTTCGGGCCGGTGCTGGGCGGCCTATTTGCAGGTGAAGAAGTGGTTGCGGCGAGCTTCCGCCTGCCAATCTTTATCGCTGGCGGCCTTTCTGTATTGGCCAGCCTGTGGTGCATGGCCGTGTTGCGCGACGCGGTGGAGCCAAGCGGCAAGGGCCGTCCGATGCCGAAATATTCGGAAGCTTTTCGCTTTGTCTCCTCAGAACCCTTGCTGGCGCGCCTTTTCATTATCTCGTTCTTCGGCATTGCCGCCTTCGCTTCGATGGAGGCGATCTACGGGCTGTGGAGCGAGGAGAATTTCGGCTGGAGCGCGCATGATCTGGGCTTTGCATTCCTCGCCATCGGTGGCGGCGGATTATTCGCACAGCTGGTGCTGATCGGTCCGCTGGTCCACCGTTACGGCGAGGCGAGGGTGATCGTCATGGGGCTGGCCTTGCTGGCGCTGTCCATGCTGCTGCAACCGGTTATCCGCCATCCGATTTCCGGCGTGTTGCTGATGGGCGTGCTGATGACGGGGCACAGTCTGGCTTTCCCCTCTGCCGGGGCACTTCTCAGTCGCAACACACCGCCGGAGCGCCAAGGCAGCACAATGGGGCTGCTGATGGCTTCAAACGCCATCGGACGCATAGTCGCGCCGCCGATCTTCGGTGCGATCTACGCCAGCATTGCCTATGATGCTCCCTGGTATGTCGGTGCCGCGATGATCGGCCTTGTCGTGCTGGTGGCGCTACAGGCAGTTAAGCTGCTCGACCGGCAAAGGGAGCAGGCAGCATGACAGCGATACAAATTGCTACTTGAGATCGCGCGGTGCGGCGATAGCTTCCCTCTCAATCGGGAATTGAGAGGATCCATCATGAAACGCGCTACCTTTACCTTTATTGCTGCAGCCTTGCTGGCATCTTCCACTGCCGTCCTGGCCAACCATCACGGTGGTGCAGGAGAGGCAATTGCCGCGGCCGTTGCGGATGATCGCCGTCCGGAAGCTGATGTTGCGCGCGATCCGTTGCGCAAGCCTGCCGAAATCGTCGAATTTGCAGGCGTTGAGTCCGGCATGTCGATCGCCGAGATCGCGCCGGGTGGCGGCTATTATACGCGCGTTCTTGCCGCATCGGTTGGCCCCGAAGGCAAGGTCTATGCCTTGATGCCCGCCTTTTTTGCCAATCGTCCTGGCGGGCTGGATGGCATCAACGCACTTGCCGCCGAATATGGCAATATCGAAGTGGTGGTGATCGACTATGCCGAAACCGAATTACCCGAAAAGGTCGATCTCGTGTGGACGACGGAGAATTATCACGACCTTGCCAATGGCGATATCGGCGTGGTGAATGGCTGGGTGGCCAATGCGCTGAAGCCGGGCGGTCTCTATTTCGTGGAAGACCATTCCGCGCCGGGCACAGGTACCAGCGCTACGTCCACCATACACCGGATCGACCCTATGGCGGTAATTGCACAGGTGACGGAAGCTGGCCTTGTTCTGGAAGCGACTTCCGATTTGCTCGCCAACCCCGATGATCCGCGCGATATCTCGCCACGTGAGGTGGAGCCGACTTCGGAAAAGTTCGCGCTTCGGTTCAGCAAGCCTGATTAGAGCACCAGCGCAATCAGGCGGCGACCAGTTTTAGCCCGTTGCCGGATTGACCAGGACGACGGACCAAAACCCCGTCGCTATCGGTTAGAACGCGTTCGATATCGGCGCGTTCG
>CAJXLD010000272.1 GCA_913055595.1 uncultured Altererythrobacter sp. | reverse complement strand
AAGGGCCCCCGCCTGCGGGGGGACTCTGGCCGTAATTAAAGAACGCTTTCGATCCAGCCCTTCAGCGCATTCTTCGGAGCAGCGCCGGTCTTGTGCGCCACAGGCTCGCCATTCTTGAACAGCACCATCAAGGGAATCGACTGCACGCCCATGGAGCCGGGCACGTCGGGGTTTTCCATGATGTCCATCTTGGCGATTGTCACCTGATCGGCGAGTTCCTCGCTGATTTCTTCCAGCGCCGGGGCAATCATCTTGCAGGGTCCGCACCAGTCCGCCCAGAAATCAACGAGGACGGGCTTGTCCGATTCGAGCACGTCGGCCTTGAAGCTGGCGTCGGTGACATTCTTTGTGGCCATGAGGAATCTCCTGAAATCTCTTGCCGCCAATCTAGGCACGCGCGGGCAATCGGCAATATCTGACCGGCAAAGGATTACTGCACCTGGGCCAAGAGTGGTTTGTTCGCCCGCAACATATCCCCCGGAATTGCGACCAATTGCGGTGTTTGCGTGTAGAGAATTACGGCCTCCACGCGCTTGCCGGGGAAGATGACCTCCAGCGCGGCGGCATAAGCACCCATCTGCTTGATCGTCGAATCGGGAATTTCTGCAAGCGATGAAGGGGGCCTGCGCGCGGTCTTGAAATCGCACACGAGCACGCGATCTTCCTCGACCAGCAGACGATCCGCCGTGCCCGCAATCACCTGTTCGCCGACCGTTGCGGCCAGCGGGACCTCGGCCAGCGCATTCGGCCCGAACAGAGCCGCCCATTGGGGCTCGGAAATCACCGCCAGTGCCTTGTCGAGCATTTCGCGCCTCTCTGCCTCGCCAAAGTCGCGAGCCTGATGGGCGAGCCATGCCGCGCCGCGTTCTTCCCGTACATCAGCAGCGACATCGGGCAATCGTTCGAGCAGGCTATGCATGAGCACACCGCGCTGTGCGGCCGTTGCTGCAATCTCCGGCGGCAGTGGCGGATCGGAACCCTGTTCCTCACCCGCCGAGGATGGCGCAAGCGGGCGCGGTGGGCGTGGTTCTTCACCGATGGGTGTACGTACCCAGTCCGGCAGTTCGAGGTGTGCATCGTCCAGTTCCGGATCGACCTTGGGAATATGCGACGCCTGTGAACCGCGTTCGCGCCGTGCACCCCAGATATCGTCATGTTCCGCCAAATCGCCAAACAACGGGGCAAGACGGGCATACCAGCTGTCGGACGCGGGTTCCCTCTCACGCTTGCCCAGCGCACCGCCGATAAACAGCGCCTCCTCCGCGCGGGTCATGGCAACATAGAGCAGGCGCCAGTGCTCCTCTCTCTCGGCTGCGCGTGCCGCTTCCTCTGCGGCAAGGATCGGTCCGACCTTCTCTTCCTTGCGCAGGTCCGGCAGAGGCATGGGCCGTCCGCCGCCGCCCGGCAAGTCCTCTTCAAGTTCCAGCCCGCGCGTAGGTGAGGCATCGGGATTGCCCGTGGCATCGGCGAGGATCACGATCGGCGCCTGCAAACCCTTTGAGCCGTGTACGGTCATCACGCGCACCTGCTCCCCGCCCTCGCCCGCCTCGCGCTTCAACTCGCCTTCGCCGGCATCGAACCACTGGATAAAACCCTGCAGCGACGGCGTGTGCGCCGAGGAATAGTTGAGCGCGGCATTGAGCAATTCATCGATGGGATCGTTTGCTTCGCTGCCCAGACGCGAAGTAAGCTTGCGGCGCGCCTGCCACTTGCCCACAAGCATCCAGTGCAGCAGCGCCTGCGGCGGTTCGAAATCGGCAATGCGCAGCAGATCACGCAGCTTGTCGACCGTTTCCACCACCAGCGGGTGATCCGACTTACGGATATGGTCCCACAGGCTGATCATTCCCTTGCGATATCCATGGTCGAGCAAGTCCTGCTGACTCCAGCCAAAAATCGGCGAGACGAGCAGGCTGGCGAGGCTGAGGCTGTCCGCGGGCTGCGCGGCAAAGCGAAGCGCCGCCATCAGGTCCTTCACCGCGAGTGGAGCGCCCAACCGCAGCCTGTCTACGCCCGCCACGGGCACACCCGCCGCATGCAATCGCGCGACGATCAGCCCGGCCAGTTCGCGTCGTTTGCGCACCAGCACCATCACATCACCCGGTCCGGCATTGCGCTTGCCGCCTTTTACAAGCGGGAAGCCCTGCTTCATCCAACGCTTGACTTGCGCGGCAATACGATCGGCCATGCGGCGTTCGGGCTCCGATATCCAGCTCTCGGGGCCTTCGAGATCGTCCTCTACATCTTCCGGCTGCGAAGAGACGGGGTTCCACAGCGCAACGAGACCAGGGCGCTCCTTGTCACCCACATGCGGCTCTGCTTCCTGCCTGAGGCCGAGCGTCTGCGGTCCAATCGCGTAGATCGCATCATCCACGAAATCGAGCACGTCCTGCGCCGTGCGGTAGGAGCGGCCCAGTCCCAGTTCGACCAGCTCGCGCGCCTCGATCTGCGAGCGCATGGCAGCGGCACCGCTCGCCCAATCCTGCATGCGCCGCCGGAAGCTCCGTTTCGCCGCTTCGAAATTCTCCGGACTGGTACCCTGAAAACGGAAGATCGCCTGCTTGTAATCGCCGACGACGAAGACGGTTCGCAGCTTCTCGTCGCGCTGACCAAGACCGGTAAAGAAATCGCCTGTCAAAGCATCGACGATGGACCATTGTGCTGCATTGGTATCCTGCGCTTCGTCGATCAAAATGTGATTGAAGCGGCGATCAAGCTTGTAGCGTATCCACTCTCCCAATCCGCCGTCAGCAAGCAATTCCGCCGCACGCCGGATCAGGTCGTCGAAATCGACCAGCCCCTCGCGGCGCTTGGCCTCATCCCAGGCAAGAGCAAATCTGCGTCCAATGGTGAGTGCAGGCGTGATCAGATCGACAAGCTCCAACAGCACAAGCTGCGTTTCGATTGCACCGATCTGAAGACCCACCTGCTCGGCGATCATCTCCATCCCCGGCTCTATCTTCTGCAGGCTGGTCAGGGCGCGGATATCGCCCTTCTGTGTGTAGAGCGACGCCTTCAACGCTGCGATGCCTGCCAGCCGCGCATCGCTATCGCCAGCCAACCATGTCTCGATAGCTTCACAGCAGTCGAGGGCGGTCTTGGTTCCCCATGCGGTGTGGACCGCATGCCAGCGCCGCAGCATGGCCTCATCGAAGGTGCCGGGTGCGCATTGCGCGGCGAGATCGGCGCGAGATGTGTCCGGGGTCAGCCCCAGCAGGCATTGAACGCGGTCGCGCATCGGCGG
>CAJXLD010000271.1 GCA_913055595.1 uncultured Altererythrobacter sp. | reverse complement strand
GGAAGCGAGCCACATATTCAACCTGCTGCAGGCACGCGGCGTGATCAGCGTGCAAGAACGCGCCAGCTATATGGCGCGCGTCCGCGATCTCGCGCGCGGGTCTTGCGAAGCGCATATGGCCAAGGAGGCCGACCGCTGGGCGGCGGAATATGCTGGGTGGCGGGCATGAGCGCTTTTACCACACACGCGCTCAGGCTGAGCCTGTCGAAGCCCATGCGCCGAGCGGGCCACATGACTGCCCTTCGACAAGCTCAGGGCGAGCGGGGTTGTGTGATGGGGGCAGGCAATGTCTGACTTCCTGCTCGAACTCCTGTCCGAGGAAATCCCCGCCCGCATGCAGGCCGGTGCGGGCGCGGAGCTGGAAAAGCTGTTCCGGCGCGAGATGGAGGCGGCTGGCGTTGCGGTGGGCGAGCTCACCGTCTGGTCGACGCCGCGCCGCCTGGCACTAGTTGCGCGCGACCTGCCCGAAGCGACCGAGCCGGTTTCCGAAGAAGCCAAGGGTCCGCCCGAAGGTGCGCCCGATCAGGCCATTGAGGGCTTTTGCCGCAAGAATGGCGTGACGCGCGACCAGCTTGAGGTGCGCGACGTAAAGGGCAGGGCGACCTATTTTGCGGTCATCGAGAAGCCGGGGCAGGCGACAAAGGACCTGCTGGCCGAGGCCATCCCCGCTATCATCCGTGATTTCAGCTGGCCCAAGTCGATGCGCTGGGGTGCGGCCTCGCTCACCACCGAGAGCCTGCGCTGGGTGCGTCCGCTCTCCGGTATCGTCGCGATCCTGGGCGAAGATCTGGTCGAATGCGAAGTGGATGGGGTCAAGTCGTCGTATGCCACCCATGGCCACCGCTTCCATTGTCCGGGTGAGGTGACCATCGGTTCCGCCGACGACTACGCCGAGAAGCTGCGCGCCTGCCATGTGATCGTAGATCACGAGGAACGGCAGGATCTGATCCGCGCCAAAGCCAATGAGGCAGCCGAAGCTGCTGGCCTCAAGCTGGTCGAGGACGAAGGACTGGTCATCGAGAATGCCGGCCTGACCGAATGGCCCGTGCCGCTGCTCGGGCGTTTCGACGAGAGCTTCCTCGACGTGCCGCCCGAGGTGATCCAGCTCACCGCGCGGGTGAACCAGAAGTATTTCGTGTGCGAAGATGCCAGCGGCAAGCTCGCCAATGCCTTTATCTGCACTGCCAATATCACTGCGGACGACCCCGCCGTAGTGGTGGACGGCAACCGCAAGGTCCTCGCCGCGCGCCTTTCCGATGCGCGCTTCTTTTGGGAACTCGACCAGAAGACCAAGCTTGTGGACCACGCGAAGAAGCTGGAGCGGATCACTTTCCACGAGAAGCTCGGCACCGTTGCAGACAAGGTCGAGCGCGTGGCCAAGCTGGCGGACTGGTTGGTGTTCGATGCCAAGGCTCCAAATGGCGACCACAAACTTGCTCGCCAAGCCGCAGAACTCGCCAAGTCAGATCTCGTCACTGAGATGGTTGGTGAGTTCCCAGAGCTTCAAGGCCTGATGGGTGGTTACTACGCCGCAAAGGAAGGGTTGCCGCAGGATGTCTGCGCTGCGATCCGAGATCACTACAAGCCGGTTGGGGCAAATGACGATGTTCCAACTGCGCCGACCACGGTCGCTGTCAGTCTTGCTGACAAGCTCGACAATCTGCTCAGCTTCTTCCGCATTGATATCCTTCCGACCGGGTCGAAAGACCCTTTCGCATTGCGTCGCGCAGCGCTCGGCTATTTGCGTCTGGTGCAGGCAAACTCGCTTAAGCTTTCACTTGATGAGGTGACGCATGCATGGGCCAGCAAGAAGATGCCCAAGCTTGCAGAGGCCCTTGCAGACTTCCTGTTTGACCGCTTGGCGGTACAATTACGCGACGAAGGCGTGCGTCACGACTACATCGCAGCGTCGAAAGCATGGCAAGGCCAGACAGACATGCGAGTTGACCGCGTCGAAGCCAGGGCAAGGGCATTGACCGGCTTTCTTGAAACAGATGACGGCACCAACCTTCTCGCTGGATACAAGCGTGCTGCCAATATCCTCAAGAAGGAGGAATGGCTCGGCGTCGAGGGCGAGATTGCGCAAACGGGTGAGGAAGATCCGCTGTCCGAAGTTGACGATCCGCTGCTCAAGGACGTGGTCGCCGCCAAGATGGAATTGCGCCACAAGGCAGAGCTTTCCTACACGCCCGAAAAGGCCGAGAAGGCGCTGATCGATGCGCTTGATGCAGCCGAGCCCAAAGCGGCAAAGGCGATTGCGGCGGAAGATTTCGCCGGGGCCATGTCGGCACTTGCCAGCCTGCGCGCGCCGATCGATGCCTTCTTTGACGAGGTGACTGTGAACGATTCCGATCACACCAAACGCACTTCAAGGCTCGATCTGCTTGCACGTTTCCGTGCTGCAGTGCACAATGTGGCGGATTTCTCCAAGATCGAGGGTTGAGAATTTTCTCTTTTAGACCCTGTTAAATGTGTAAAGTTTAGTCAGGAAAAGCGCGCCTTAGATGAACAAGACGGTCTACACTTTCGGTGGCGGTGCCAGCCACGATGATACGCGTGCCAAGGACAAGACGATTACCGGCGGCAAGGGCGCGAACCTTGCGGAAATGGCCGAAATCGGCCTGCCGGTCCCTCCGGGCTTTACGCTCACCACCGAAGAATGCGTCCGCTATCTGCAAGAAGGCGCTGATTTTTCCGATGAAGTGAAGGCGGCTGTGGCCGAATCCCTGGCGCATATCGAGCGCGCAGTGGGCAAGAAATTCGGCGATGCAGCCGATCCTCTGCTGGTTTCCGTCCGCTCCGGTGCGCGCGTGTCCATGCCGGGCATGATGGACACTGTGCTCAACCTTGGCCTCAATGACCAGACAGTGCAGGGGCTTGCAGCCACTTCCGGCGATGAACGTTTTGCCTGGGACTCTTACCGTCGTTTCATCCAGATGTATTCAGACGTGGTGCTCGGCCTCGACCATGGCTTGTTCGAGGAAGCGCTGGAGATCGCCAAGGAAGATCGCGGCTATTTCGCCGATACCGAAATGGAAGCGGACGACTGGAAGGAACTGGTCGGCGAATTCAAGCGCATTGCTGAAGGTGAGCTGGGTCACCCGTTCCCGCAAGATGTGACTGAGCAGCTGTGGGGCGCCATCCGCGCCGTCTTCGATAGCTGGGATAGTGACCGCGCCAAGGTCTACCGCCGGTTGAATGATATTCCTGGCGATTGGGGCACAGCCGTCAACGTGCAGGCGATGGTGTTCGGCAATATGGGC
>CAJXLD010000270.1 GCA_913055595.1 uncultured Altererythrobacter sp. | reverse complement strand
CAGCAACTGCGCGGTGACGACCCGTCCGAAATCGTTCGGGCATTTCGCCTGCTCTCTTCCTTCCAGGAGTTCGGGGCACTGAGCGAAGCAGAAGTTTGTGAAGTCATCGGCCACTTGCGCGAGGGCGGCGAAGGCGCAGGCATAATCTCGACAATGCAAGTCGATGCACTCGAAGAACGTCTCAATACGCAATTGCACCACCACGATGCTGCCGATACCGAGGATGCCGATGCCGGCAGCGATGAAAAGGGCTGGTTCGCGCGCATGGGTGGCAAGTCGCTGTCGCTGGTGGAGGCCTTTGTCGATCCAGGCGATGCCGTGCGCCGCCGCCGCAAATCGGACAAGATCTACCAGGCCTTGATCGCAGAGCAGATCTCCAGCCAACGCGCGGCCGCGGAACTGAAGGAACTCACCTCCCGCCAGAAGGGCGGCTGGCTCGCCAAATCGCTCAAGCAGAGCAGCAGCAAGCTGCTCGAGCGCAAGCGCGCGGCCTGAGGGCGGATATAGAATTGCGCCCGCCCGCCAAGAGGCGAGCGGGCGTGATGTAAGCCAAGCTCAATCCGTTCTAAAAACGATATCCGACTGTCAGACCGGCGCGAATGGCATCGTGGCCACGGCGCACATCATTGGAAGAGCGAAGGCGATATTCGACGCTAGCGCGCGCAAAGGGGCCACGAGAATCCCTGCCGACAGCAAGTTCTACGCCGGGCGCAAAGAAATGGTCTTTTCGGAGGTCGCCGTCGGGATCTCCACGAGCGATCCGGCTATCATAGTCCCATTCGCGATATTCGATCCAAGGGCGCACACGCAGGCGCAAGCTCCGCTCGATGGGCAGGCTGTATTTGAGCCGAATTACCCGACGGTCATAGCTGCGGCGCGGATCGTTTTCGCTCTCGATGTCCTCCACTCGCGCACTAAGATATAGCCAGTGATAGGATCCGAAACGACGCTGATATTGCGCATACAGGCGATAGCCATCGCCCTTGCCCTGCGCAGTCGTATCATACTCGCGCCAACGATAATCGGCTTCGACACGAATGCGGTCATTTCCTTGCTGCCATTGTAAGCGTGCGGCGGCGCTGGTCTGGTCGCCACTTGTCGCCTCGAGCAGGGCGACGTTCTCGCTGCGACGCAGGCGCAGGCGCAGCTCCCATTGTTCGGAAAGTTCCTGATTCCATTCCACCGCACCGCCATAGCTTTCGCGCGTCTCGCGTCCTTCATCACGATAATCGAAGACGCTGGCATTTGCCTCCACACGAAACCGCGTACCGCGACTGGTTTCGATATCGAGGCCAGCCTCTGCCCGCGCGCCAATGCCCGAACTGTCTATTTCTTCGTCCTGATCGAGATCGATATCCGAGACTATCCCGCGCAGTTCGACGCGCAGGGTCGGATCGACTTCGACATGGCCCTGGGCGTGCGCATTGCTCGCCCCCGCCATTGTAGCCAAGGCGGCAAGCGATACGGATACGCCGTGGATCGTCCGGCCCTTCGAATTCGCAAAAGAGATCATATTGCCTTCCCTAATACTTGTCGCGCACGCGCGATCACGCCACCGACGTCTCCGCCGTCGAAGAATGCTCTCATCAATTCACCTTCCAGATCGCGTGCATCTTCGCTTAGAGATGCCTCACCAAATGATCCTGCCGTCCCCGCAATCTTGTGTAACAGCATGCGGAGATGAACCACGGTCTCTTCCGCGTAATCACCATCCTCCAATGCCGCATCCAGCGCCGCAATCGCGGTCCGTTTGCGTTGGTCGAATTGCTGTTGAAGCTCCTCAAGCGTGTTCTTGCGCTTGTTGTCGACCTGCTTGCCGGGCGCATGTTTCCACGCTTTCAGCGTCGCCCGAAAGTCTTCCAGGCTCACCGGCTTTTCCAGAAAAGCCTGCATTCCGGCATCGCGATAGGTTCTAACCTCGTCGAGATCGGTGGCAGCGGTGACGGCAATGATCGGCAGGATTTCGCGCGTCAGGCCTTCCGCCCGCAATCGGCGCGCCGTCTCTACTCCATCCAGTACCGGCATCATCGCATCCATCAGCAGCAGGGAATAGGGTCGCTCCTCGGCCACGGCTGCATGCACCATGGCGATCGCTTCCAGCCCGTTGCGAGCCACATCCATTTCCACCTCTAGCCGCTCGGCCATGGCCAGCATCATTTCGGCGGAGATTTCCGTGTCTTCCGCCAAGAGGATGCGCAGCGCAGCGCTCGCCGATGCGTTTTCTGCATCGCAAGCCTGGGCCGAAGCCGCCAAAAATCGGCTTTCGTGAGAGGGTGTCTCATACATCGGATCAGCTTGTCCGAAATTTTGGTTAATATGCCGCTAACGATTTCTACCAGGCGAAGGAAATGGAGGTTTTTAGAAGAACCCAGGTCCGGCATTCTTCAGTCCCCCGTAGCGGCACCCTCATCCATCCTGCCAATTCCGGCTGGTGCCCAAGGCTGCCTGAGCCACCTCTTGTAACGGTCGCGAATACGCCAGATGTGGGGCACGCGGCGCGGAGCCAGCGAAGGGAGACTCCACAAGTCCAGCCCGGTCCAGGGCAGGAAGGGATTGCGCCTAAGATAGCTCCAGATCTCAAGCCGAAACATTTCCGGCTTCGAGAGGCCGCGTGCGTGGAAACCATAGGTATCGGCAATCACCAGAGTGTTAGCCGGAACAGCAATGGCTCGGGGTTGCTGGTATCCAAGATCAGCCAAGTCATCGGCATCAACGCGAAAACTGCCGCGCCTTGAGAGTTTATCTAGCTTGTCCGAGTCCGGTCCGCTGGCCGCAATCGAACGGCGATATTCCCATTCGAGACGTTCCGGTGTCAGCTTGTGAGAGCCCGGCACATAAGTGAAGGGCCCACCATCTTCTTCAACATCAGTGAGGAAGAGCCACGATTTCATGGAACTGTGAAAAGCATCGGCGTGTAGTGCGGTTTGCGGATCCGGGCGATTTCCACCGCGCCGCAAGATCGCCTGCACGTAATGCAAGGGTTCGCTATCGAAAGCAGCGACATATCGCATCGCAGCGGAAATATCAGGACGCCGCAGGAAGGATCGCAGCGGCCCAATTGCGTCCATCATGTCTTTGCTGACAGCCATCCGGCGCGTCGTCGTGTTGCCTTGCTGCATTTCACGTCGGGGCGCCTCCCAGTCGGAGACCTGCTGCCGCAACATGCGGAAATCTTCATCCGAAAGCGCATCTTTGACGAGAATGAAGCCGTCTCGTTCGAACTGCTCGCGCCATCCGGCGCGAGCATTGCGCGCCAGCTTCTTGCGT
>CAJXLD010000269.1 GCA_913055595.1 uncultured Altererythrobacter sp. | reverse complement strand
GAGCTGCGCGATTTCACCATTCCCGGTAGCCTTGCAGGCGGGTTTACGCAGGTCGGATTCGATAGCTTGGGCAATTTCGGCATCATCGGCGATGTGCAATTCACCGATGCCGATGCGACTGACACGCTATTCCTTGGCGCCTTGCAGGAAATGGAATTCGTCCTGCCCAATGCCAGCGTGATGATGGTAGATTCGGGCGGAAGCACGCTGGCCGGAACACTCTCCCTCTTTGCTCCGCAGATCTTTGCCGGTGACAGCGCTACTCTGGCGACGATCAATGCCGACCCGGACGATCAGGCACTGGCAACTTTGTTGGGCGACGACAGCGGCAACGCGACACTCAGCAATTATATGGGCGCCGACGCAGTAGATATTTCAGGTGGCAACCACATCTTGATGCAGAACAGCGGGGCCGCCGGGACCATGGCAGGCATTGTCGTAGGGCCGGGCGGATTGACGATCCGCCAGAGCGGCGATTTCGGACTAGCCACGCTCATGCGTACTGTCGCCTATGGCATACAAGACCTGGGCGCGGGTGGCACGGTCACCAATGAGGACTGGTTTGCCCTTGTCGATTTTGGGCCCGATCCGGTCACCGAGTTTACGGGCGAGGCGACCTTCAACGATTGCATCATCGTGACGGGTACCTGTCCCGCACCACCACCGCCACCACCGCCACCTCCTCCGCCACCGCCGCCAAGCCCGCCGGAGGTTGAGCCGCCAATCACCACCATCGATTATACGGAACTGCCGCCGACCAAGACCGATCTCGATCCGTCCGATCAGCCCTTCCTGATCGACTATTTCGGAGCCATGTTCCCCAGCCTGCTGGATCCACCGCCTGTCGGCAGTCGCGGACTGGTTACCGATCCGGTCACGAGCGGCGGAGACAGTGCGGCCTATCCGCAAAGCGGCAATGACGAGGGGGGGAGCTGAGATGATGGCAAACGGAAAGAGCCGGATGCGCCAGTTCACTTTCACAATGCTTGCCGTGGCTGGCTTGGCTGGCACGTCGCTGCCCACCGCTGCACAGGTGACTTCGGTGGGTCTTCTCGATTCAGTGCCCATCGGCTCCAATGGACTTTGCGAAGCGCAGATCCAGTCGCCGCGCCCCGGTGATGGTTTGTTCGACCGCGACTATCTGATCGTCTGCCGCGATGCCGCTTCCGCCGTGGGCTCGCTGCATGTGATGGACAGCGCCAGCATGGAGGCCGCCCTTGCCGAAATGGCTGGAGAAGATGCGCAATGCAGAGCGCAGGATGTGCAACGCCTGCCTGCCGGGTTGGCAAGCGCTGGCGCCTATGCCTGCATCTCGCCCGGTAGCGCGATCGAGCGAACGATCCTGGTCGGCAGTGATGGTGAGCGCAGCTATGCCGCCAACGGCCTTACTGCCTATGCCGATGCGCTCTATCTCGGCCTGGCCACGCTCGCCACGGACCAGCTGGTGGATGGCAGCGTCGACGTCCCCCTGACCGAAGCATCGAGCGCACAGAGCTTTGCCCGCGCCCAGGCTGAAGCTATCTCTGCGGAGCTTGCGCTGGATGAAGCCTATCGCCGCTCCAATGCCGGCAATTTCGCCGACGCGGCCGAATTCTTCTCCGCTTCGGCGGAAACGCTGTCTGGTGACCCGGCGACAGAAGCCTTGCTCAACACTGCCCTGCAGCAATCCAATCTCGGCAATTTCCGCGAAGCTGATGCGCTGTTCGCGCAGGCAGAGGAAGCATCGCAAAACAATCCTGTTCTGGCGCGGCTGGAGCGCAATCTTCGTGCCGTCGATGCCCTCAATCGCGGTGCGCCTGCGCTGGCTGTGCTGGCGCTCGATGCGCCGCTGCCCGAACTGACCGAAAGCATGGCAGCCACCCTGCAATTGCAGATCGACAATGCACTGGCAGAGCGGCTCTCCTCCGAGCAAGGCAGCGCTCTCTCCGATATCGGCAGCGAATTGACCCTGCTCGAGCGGCTCGAACTGCTCGATGCGCAGAACACGGCTCTGCGCGCGTCTGCCTTGCGACAAATGAGTCAGGTTGATGAGGCCGAGGCCACTTTGCGCGCCGCCTACGCCGACATCCTTTCGGTTCGAGAAGGGCGCGTGGTCTCCATGCTCTGGCTGCGCGCGCAAATCCTCGCCGAACTGGCCGGCATCCGGGAAGCACGCGGCGATATCGGCGGGGCGGAGACACTGCACCGGCAGGCCATCCTCATGCTAGAAAGCAATTATCCCGGCTCGCCTGCACTGATCGGCGCGCGCGCGCAGCTCGCCGGATTGCTGGCCCGCATTGGGCGGCAAGAGGAGGCGCTGGTTCAGTTCCGCAACCTGGTAGCGCAAACCGAAGGCAAGGCCCCTGCCTCTTTGCGCAGGCTGATGGTGCCCTATTTCGACATGCTCACCGAGGGCGCGGCCAATGGCCGAGCTGCCGCAGACATGTTCGCCGCCAGCCAATTGCTGGTCCGTCCTGGCCTCGCCCAGACGCAGGCCGTGCTCGCACGCGAGCTTTCCGCCGGAAACGATGAGGCGGCGCAATTGTTTCGTCGGGCGACAAATATCAGCCGCTCGATCGAGATCTTGCGCGGGGAAGTCGCACAGGCACGCACGCAGGCCGAAGCAGGCGAGGCGGGAGCGGCAGACCTATTTGCCGCCAAATCCAACGAACTCGAACAGATGCGCGCGATCCAGCTCGAACTGCAGCAACAGCTTGCCCAATATCCGCGTTATCGAGCGGTGAGCGACGAGCGCATGGACCTCTCCGACCTGCAATCTTCACTGCACGCGGGCGAAGCCTATCTCAAGCTGGTGGAGCTGGGATCGCAAGTCTACGCGATCTATGCCCAGCCGCAGCAGGCGCAAGTCTATCGCGTCGACGCCAGCGCCTACGATATCGAGGAGATGGTCGATATATTGCGCGATTCCATCGCCATCGAGGAAGCGGGGCAGACGATCACTTATCCTTTCGAGATCGGCTTGGCGCGCGAGCTCTACACGGCCCTTCTGGGCCCGATCGACGGCTCGCTGCGCAACGTGGACCACCTCGTCTTCGAACCCGATGGCGCCATGCTGCGCCTGCCCGCAAACCTGCTGGTAATGGATGATGCCAGCGTAACCAATTATATGGCGCGCACCGCCGACCCCGAAGAAGATCCCTATGACTACCGTGGTACCGCGTGGCTCGGCCGGACGATGCAGGTGAGCACTTCGGTCTCGCCCACCGCCTTCCGCGATGTGCGCGGCACGCGATCGTCCGAGGCGATGAACGCCTATCTCGGCCTCGGCCAAA
>CAJXLD010000268.1 GCA_913055595.1 uncultured Altererythrobacter sp. | reverse complement strand
CATCACGTTGATAGGCTGGGTGTGGAAGTGCAGTAATGCATGGAGCTAACCAGTCCTAATAGTTCTGTTCGCGCTTGTTGGTCCCACCATCAACGTCAGGCCTGAAGGCCCAGCGTTGTGGAGGAATTCTCCAAAGCCGGATAATAGACGCCTTCAACAGCAAAACACCTGATTGGTGCATCGATTTAAAACCTTGCCCGCACGCCGGCTTCATTGCTTGGTGGTCATAGCGCCTGTGACCCACCCGATCCCATCTCGAACTCGGCCGTGAAACCAGGTAGCGCCGATGGTACTAGTGTTTAAGCACTGGAAGAGTAGGTCGCCGCCAGGCATTGCAGCCGGCGGGCAGCGCAAGGATAACCCATTCATTATGTTTGTTGGCCTCAGGCGCCGGCGGCTGCGTCCGCAGCCTTGGCTACCGCGCCAAGAGGCGCGACTGCCAGTCGGCCTTGCGAAGCCTGCGGCTTCGTTTTATTCCTGAGATCAGCAGCTTTGTCCTCGGAACATGAAAGGTTCCGCAAGGGCGACCGCCCGTCGGCCGGTCAGGCCGAAAGCCAAGCGAGCCGGATGGCTCGCGCCCGGCGTTTGAGGGCGCAAACAAATTGGTGCCGCGGGGTGGAGCAGTCCGGTAGCTCGTCAGGCTCATAACCTGAAGGTCGTTGGTTCAAATCCAACCCCCGCAACCACCGCATTACAGACAAGCCGTCCCATTGGGGCGGCTTTTTGCGTTTGGGGACGTGTCAGATATTCAATCGGGCAAATACTGCCGCGCCCGTGTGGCGTGAGGGGTTACCCCTGCCGATAGCGGTATTCGATGGTCGCGCTGGCCGCAGGGCCTCGAGCCCCTCGAGGGCTTCGTCGAGCCGGCCAAGATCGATCGCGTAATAGATCTGCTTGGCTTCGCGCCTTGTCGATACCAGCTCCGCCTTGCGCAGGATGGCAAGCTGTTGGGAAAGCGTAGGCTGCGCAATGCCGCTGGTCTGTTCGATCTCGCCGACATTGTGTTCTCCATCGGCCAGTATTGCGAGTATGCGATAACGCAAGGGGTGGGCGATCGCCTTGAGGCTTTCGATCGGCGCCTCGCTCATTGCTTGCCTGCCTCGGCATTGAGGAACCAATCCGTCGGGTCCTCCGGCATGAAGATCGCATCGAGTTCCGGTTCGGGTTGGGCCAGCATGGGATCGCCCGGCTGCCAACCTTCCGGGGCCAGCCCCCCGGTGGCATCTGCCGCCTGCAGCGCGGCAAGCGTCCGCACCATCTCTTCAACGGAGCGGCCGACGTTAATCGGATAGCAGGCAAGGGCCCTGATCACACCTTCGGGATCGATAAAAAAATTCGTCCTCACCGTGGAGCTGTCATGTGCGCTTTCGGCAACCATGCCATAGGCGCGGCCGAGAATGAGGGTCGGATCTTCAATGATCGGGAAGCGCACTTTCACGCCGAAACGGTCATGAATCGCGCGCACCCAGGCAAAATGCGAATAGAGGCTGTCCACCGACACCGCCAGCAGGGCGCAGTCCATATCAGCAAAGCGATCCGCAGCCTTGGCCAGCGCCACGAATTCACTCGTACAGACGGGTGTGAAGTCGGCAGGATGAGAGAAGAGCAAGACCCAGCGGCCACGGTAGTCCGACAGGCTGACCTGTCCGAGAGTGCTGCGCGCGGAAAAATCCGGTGCCGCATCGCCAATCCGCAGGCATTTGCAGTGTTCGCTCGTCGTCATGGCCCTTCGGATAGCATCTTGACAAGGCATAGGCAATACACTTACATAAAATGTGTAATTCTAACTTGTTTGGCTTGGGACTATGGTGGACACGCATCTCGAACAGGCTTCCTTGCTGATTGCCACTGCGCAGGCTGATGAGCTGCATCAGCCTGTAGTGAAGGGGTTTTTCGACAAGGCAACCTATACGATTACTTATGTCGTGCACGATCCGGCGACCAGCCAGGCGGCGATTATCGATTCGGTGCTCGACTATGCGGCCAATTCCGGTCGCACTTCTTTTGCGGGTGCTGACTCGGTTATCGACTATGTTACTTCGAAAAATCTGAAAGTGACGTGGCTGCTCGAAACGCATGCCCATGCAGACCATCTGTCCGCAGCACCCTATCTGCAGGAGAAACTGGGTGGCAAATTGGCGATCGGTCGCCAGATCACGCAAGTGCAGCAAGTCTTTGGCAAGCTCTTCAATGCCGGGACAGAGTTTGAACGCGATGGATCGCAATTCGATCACCTGTTCGATGATGGCGATACCTTCGCGATCGGGAATATCCCCGCCATTGCATTGCATGTGCCCGGCCACACGCCGGCCGACATGGCTTATGTCATCGGCGATGCCGTCTTTCTGGGCGACACCATGTTCATGCCCGATTACGGCACTGCACGAGCCGATTTTCCCGGTGGCGATGCGCGGCAGCTCTACCAGTCGATCCGCCGACTGCTGGAACTGCCGCGCGATGCGCGCCTGTTCATGTGCCACGACTACAAGGCGCCGGGCCGGGAGACCTATGAATGGGAATCCACGGTTGGCGCCCAGCGCGATACAAATGTCCATATGCATGATGGCGTGAGCGAAGACGAATTCGTGGACATGCGCACCAAACGCGATGCCACGCTCGACCTTCCCGATTTGATCTTGCCCTCAGTGCAGGTGAACATTCGCGGCGGCCATATGCCCGGGCCCGAAGACAATGGCATCAGCTACCTCAAGATTCCGGTGAATGCGGTATGATCTTGCCCGGCTTCCCTGACGCGCAACCCGTTCCCGGCCTTATCGGCGGCATTCTCATCGGCCTCTCGGCGGCGATCATGCTGCTGGGCCTTGGACGCATTGCAGGTATCAGCGGCCTGCTGGCGCGTGCAACGGGCATCGCCGATAGCGGTCCACCCTGGATCGTTGCACTCAATTTCGTGATAGGTCTGGTGCTGGGCGGTTTGCTCTTTGTGCTGGCCTTCGGTCCGGTCGAGGCGAGCTTCCCCCCCTCCAATCTGATGCTCGTCTCGGCCGGACTAATAGTCGGCTTTGGAACGCGTCTGGGATCGGGCTGCACCAGCGGCCATGGCGTATGCGGCATGTCGCGCCTGTCGCGCCGCTCGATCCTCGCGACGCTGCTCTTCATCGGTAGCGGCATTGCAACGGTCGCGCTGGTCAATGCGCTGGGAGGAGGCTGGTCATGAAGCAGGTGCTGTCCCTTCTCGCAGGCGTGATCTTCGGTATCGGCCTGACGCTTTCGGGTATGACCGATCCGTCGCGTGTGCGCGGTTTCCTGGACCTTT
>CAJXLD010000267.1 GCA_913055595.1 uncultured Altererythrobacter sp. | reverse complement strand
AACGAGCCGATGGCGCAGGCCCAGCTTCGCGCGCCGCTTTATGAGGACAAGGTGGTCGACTTCCTGTTCGACAAGGCCGAAGTGATCGAACGCGACGTAACGCGCGAGGAGCTGGAAGCCGCTATCGAGGCAGAAGAAGCTCCTGTCGAAAAGAAGCCTGCCGCCAAGAAGAAGGCGCCCGCGAAGAAGGCTGCAGCAAAGAAGGCTCCTGCCAAGAAGAAGGCAGATGCCAAGCCTGCTGCGGAGAAGAAAGCTCCCGCCAAGAAACCCGCTGCAAAGAAGGCTCCTGCCAAGAAGGCGGCTGCGGAAAAGAAGCCGGCGGCAAAGAAAGCGCCGGCAAAGAAGGCTGCAGCCAAGAAATAGGGCCTATGTCTCAAGCTGGAAATGTTTAGGGGCGGCCCTGCCAAATGGCGGGGCCGCCCCATCTCTAACCGGCAATAAAGGGGGGGCCGCCGGCTAGAAATTCCCCGAGATATTGAGATTGATCACGCGGCCTATTTCTCGGCGACGATTCTCGCTGAACAGGAGAGGCGCATTACTTCCGCGAGGACCTGTAAATAGCTCTCGTTCCAGTACCACCTCTCTCTCAAGCAGATTGCTTACGCGTGCCTGAACCGTCAGCCCGAACACGTCCTTGTGCTCGACGAAAACCCTGAGATTGCGATCGAGAGCATAGCTGACACCGGATTCCCGCACCCGGTAATAAGGGTTGAAACCCTCATCTTCGAAACTTGTGCCGAACGCCCAGTCGCTATCCGGAAGATCATAACGGAACTCGATTTCCACACTGTGGGGCTGTGCAAATTCTACCGGCAATCTCCTGTCTTCGACCGGATCGGGATATGCTGAATCCCGCAGCCTGAATTCGAAATCGAACTTCGCTCCGGGCAACCCTATAGGTCCGAGCTGCCATGTACCATTGAGGCCGATCCCCATCACCCTGGCCCAATCCACATTGCCGCGCGCTTCGCCGCCGGATGCGGTGGGAATGATCGTCACAAAATCTTCGAAACGCCGCATGAAGACGCGCACAGTGGCGCTGCCCCACGCGCCGAGATCGCGGGTTGCCTCCAACTCTCCACCCCAGCTCTGGTCGGGCCGCAGTTCGTTGTTGCTCGCGTTCTGGTTATTTTCATCGAGATTGACCGCAGCAAGGAAGTCACCGAAATTGAGCTGCCCCACGCGCCTGTCGATACGCATGGAGATGTCGAGCCCTTCTTGCGGGCTCCAGCCAAGACTGAGCGAACCCTTAGGACGCTGGAAAGTTCGCGAATTGGGATCACTGCCCGTCTGGCGGATCTTCGAATACTCTCCACCCACGATCAATTGCATATTCAAGCCGTCAGCCAGCTGGCGGCTGTATGACAGGAGCGATTCAAAGCGATCTTCGCGCACGCCGCCTGTACCGGAAGGAAATGGCACCTGAACAAATTCACCGGTATCCTGCAAGATGAACAATTCGCCTGTCTGGTCCAACCGGTTGAACGCGCCTTCGAATGACCATTGCCAATCGGAATCCCACATCGACCAGCTGTATTCGCCGCGTCCGATCCGTTCGCCGCTGTGGCTCGAGCGCGAGAACTGGCTCCCAGTCGGCGGAACACCGGTGGCCGGATCGGTCACTGACTGGGACAGGAAATGGATCGTCTGTATGCTATCAAGGCCGATCAGCTTGAGACGCCCCGGCCCCAGGTCAAAGTCGATGTCTCCACCCAGCTCGCGGTCATGGCCGCGATTGCGCTGGTCGAATTCCTCGGTCAGCGGCAATGCGCCTGCCGGACCGATCACGACCTCGTCTTCAAATGCCCGGAAGCGACGGTGCAAGTAAGAGGCATTGAGATTGGCAATCAAGCCACCGGGAGAGCGATAGCTCATAGAACCTGAAAGGCGCTTGTCATTGCCGTTGGCCTTGTTCAGGCTGAATCGTTCCTCAACCGTCCCGTCACCGAATGTGATCAGGTTGAGGCCGCCATTGCCATTGCGCACGGGGCGCCCTTCAACCGCCACGGTAATACCGAAATCCCCGAACGTTCCGGAAAGCGAGACGATCCCTTCGAGCCAACCGGTATCGGCATATTCGGCGGCCATCTGCGGACGCCATTCAAACTGACCCTCTATCCCGTCGATAGAACTGGCAATTACATTCGCCACCCGCCCCGAAAGTCCGGGAATGTTCAGCGTGGACCCTTCGACGATCTCGATACGGATCACATTGTCCGCGCCGATCCGCGCCAACTCGTCGGTGATGCTGCCTGCCTTGATGACAATACGCTCGCCATTCAGCAGCACATTTCCCCTCGCCTGACCCAGGCCGCGGTTCTGATTGCCCCGGCCTCCACCACCACCCTCTATATTGAAGCCAGGTATCTGTTGCACCATGTCGAGAGCGGTTCGCGGGCTGAAACTCGCAAAATCCGCCGGGTAATAGACGCGCGGCGCAACGGTCAGCGCGAATTCTGCTTCGTCCGCAACCGGCTGGTCATCGGGATTGGCCAACATTTCCTGGGGCGAGGGATCGGAAGCTTGTCCGTCGACGGCATTCTCATCCTGCGCCCAAACAGGTGTGGCCGTGCTCATCAGAGCTACGGCCAGAGCATACCGTCCTGAGTGGATCAGGTCGCACGACAATCCAGATATTCCCATCCCGCTGATCTTGTCCGCTATCGCTAAATGCAATCCGGCAGCCGAACAACACAGCAAATGTATTAATGTGTCTCACCTATTAGTGAGCTAACGATCTAAAAACTGCCGGAGATGCTTAAATTGAAGAAGGTCCCGCTGCGAGTTTCGCGATATTCGGTTGCCCGTATCTGCGCATCAGGGCCTCGCGGTCGATCAAAAATCGTACGATCGTTGATTTCGCGACCATTGAACAGGTTCGACACACTGAAGCGCATGGTCAGGCCCAGCACATCCTTGTTCTCGATAAAGAGCGATGCGGAAACAACGGGCTGATCGTTTATGGATCGCTCGCGCACGCGGTAGCTGACAGAGGAATTGGAATCGTCGATTGAAGCACCATAGGCCCAATTGCTTCCCGGCACGTCATGGCGAAGATCGGCACGATAGAAGAATGTATTGCCATCGAAGCGTCGGGAAACGCCGGTCACCGGATCGAGCAGGCTGGAGTCTTCGAGCGATAGTGTCACGTCCAGTTTGGCACCGTTCCACCCCAGTTCGGAAAGTTGCAGCGTGCCATTGAGCCTTGCCCCATAGCGATGCGCACTCTCGAGGTTGCCGCGCGCCTCGCCACCGCCTTCCACCGGAACGATGATCAGCAAGTCCTCGATCCGATGGTCGAACAGGCGCAATGTAGCATTGCCCCAGCTTCCGAAATTCTTGCGCAATTCCAGCTGG
>CAJXLD010000266.1 GCA_913055595.1 uncultured Altererythrobacter sp. | reverse complement strand
AAGAAGATCAGCGGCACCACCAGCATCTTGATGAAGGCGATGAAGACATCGCCGACGATCTTGATGTTCTCGGCTGCCTCCAGCCAGTTGTAATGGAAATAGAGGCCCGCGAGCACGCCGAGCACGAGTGCCCCGATCACGCGCTTCCACAGCGGTATGGCGAACCAGAATGTCAGCATGCGGCAGGACCCTCTCTTGAACCGGAGGGCAGGCTCGCAATGCCAGCCGCCGACGTCAAGCGCCGAGTACCGCCTTCACGACGCGCGCATAGATTGCGGTCAGCGCTTCAAGGTCCGCCAATGCCACGGCTTCATCAGTCTTGTGCATGGTCGCATTGACGAGGCCAAATTCGATCACCGGGCACAAATCCTTGAGGAACCGCGCATCCGATGTCCCTCCGCTGGTCGAAGCTTCGGGCACTATGCCCAACTCGGCTTCCACCGCGTCCGCGATCATCTGCGAGAACGCGCCGGGCGGCGTGAGGAAAGGCTCACCCGATATGATCGGCAGTGCCTTGCCACCATGCTTCTCGGCAATTGCGCTGACCCTTTCGGCCAGTTCGGCACCCGTGTGCAAATCGTTGAAGCGGATGGAAATGCGCGCCTTGGCCTTGCCGGGGATGATATTGTGTGCGCGGTTGGGCACGTCAAATTCGGTGATCTCGAGATTGCTCGGCTGGAACCAGTCGGTGCCGTCATCGAGATGTAGCGCATCGAGCTCTGCCAACATGGCGACCATCCTGGGCATGGGATTGTCGGCAAGATGCGGATAGGCGACGTGGCCCTGCATCCCGTCCACCTCCAGCCAGACATTGACCGAGCCGCGTCGGCCGATCTTCATCACGTCACCCAGCCGGTTGACGCTGGTCGGCTCACCCACAAGGCACAGGTCCGGGATATCGCCCCGCTCGCGGATCAGATCAATCAGCGCACGCGTGCCGTAAAGCGCCGGGCCCTCCTCATCGCCCGTAATGATCAGGCTGACCGTTCCAGCCTCTGCCGGAATGTCCTGCAAGGCGGCGACCATGCAGGCGACCGAGCCCTTCATGTCCACCGCCCCGCGGCCATAGAGAAGCTCGCCGCGGATTTCCGGCGCGAAAGCTTCCGATGCCCAGCCATGGCCTGGAGGCACGACATCGACATGACCGGCATAGGCGAAATGCTTGCTGCCTTCAGGACCGCGACGGATAGCGAAGAGGTTCTCGACCGGTTCCTCGTCCGTCCCCTCGCTGCCTTCGCCCTTGATGAAACGATGCACTTCGAAGCCCAGCGGGACGAGCATCCGTTCGAGGCAATCGAACACTTCCCCGCGCGCCGGCGTCACGCTTTCGCAAGCGATCAGCGCCTTTGCCAGATCGACAGCGGTTGTACTCATGCCGTTTCGCTCACTTCGAATTGCGAGATGGTCCATTCCTCCGTCTCTGCCGCTTCGATCCACTCCTGCATCCAGTCATGCTCCCACACCGCCTGCATATAGGCCTGGGCGAAGCCGGGAACGGCGACGCCATAGGTGATGAAACGGCTGACGACGGGCGCATAGAAGATGTCCGCTGCGCCAAAGGTGCCGAAAAGGAAAGGCCCTCCCTTGCCGTGCCGCGCCCGCGCCTCAGCCCACAAGCCGAGAATGCGGACGATGTCCTGCCGCGTTGCGTCGGACAATTCGATGCCGATCTTGCGGCGGATGTTCATCGGACATTCGCTGCGCAGAGACATGTAGGAGGAATGCATTTCCGCGACCATGGAACGGGCCATGGCGCGCGCCGCATCCTCTTTGGGCCAGAAACGATCGCGGCCCACCTTGTCGGCCAAATATTCCATGATAGCCAAGCTGTCCCAGGCCACTACATCTCCATCCCAGAGCACCGGAACCTTGCCGTCACTGGGCCGAATCTCGCCCTTTTCCCGCTTGATGACCTGCCAGTCATCCCCAGCCAGTTGGACCTTAAGTTCTTCAAAAAGAAGGCCGGATTGCTTGGCGGCGAGCCAGCCGCGCAGCGACCAGCTGGAATAGTTCTTGTTGCCTATGATGAGCTTCATTGCGCGCCCCCGAAATTCATTCATGCCCCTACGCGTTCATGCAATTGCTGTCGAGCATGAACAGGCGAGCTAAGCGCCCGGAATCGCGCTTAAGATAGGTATAAGGAAATCTCCGCTGTCAGGATTTTGTTAACCATCAACTGGGTAGGGTTGCCCCTGCTTGGCCCTTAATGGGCCGAGAGAAAGGTGAACACAGGTCAGCCGCATGGCTTTGAGCAAGGATCGCACCAGCGCCATGGAGCGCATCCGCCATGTCTTCTGGGCAGGGCTAATTGCGCTCGCGGTCTCCTTTTCAACACTGCTCTTTCCGCTGGATCAACTCACCTGGATCGTCCAGTCACGAATTTCTGATCTCGAGGTCTCCGGTGACATCATATATGTCGGATCAGAGCAGGATCTGACTGACTCAGCCTACCCTTCCAGACGGTCGGAACTGGCCGACATGCTGGACTATTTGCGCGAAGCCGGTGCCGATCGTGTCTATGTCGACATGACATTCGACGGACCATCCAACGCCGAGGCGGACGGTCGATTGAATAACGCATTGCGCGCATTTGACGGCAATGCCTATCTCGTGCGCAACCTGTCGACCGGACTCAATGGGGAGCTCAGCCTGCGGCACAGCGTCGCCGGCGTCAGTGCCTCTGTTCCGTATGTCGGCAGCATGCGCTGGAAGAACGTCTTCGGATACGCATGGGAAATGCCCAATGTCGTAACCTATCGTGACGAGCAATTGCCCAGCCTTGCCACATCGCTTGCCGGGATCTCACCGGAAACTGAAGCCTTTCCGATCAACTACAGCTATGAGCTCTCAAGCATCCCGACTTACCGATTTTCTGACCTCTCTAGGCCAACCGATTCACGGGCAGTTATGTCTTCCGACCTTGTCGGCAAGGTGGTGGTTGTCGGCAATCTGAACCGTGCCGATACCAATGCGCCCAACATCCCCGGCCACATCGACGTTCCCGCAAGCATGGTGGACATCTACGCGGCCGAAACACTCAAAGCCGGGCACACCAGTTTTATCGGAAGCCGTCCGCTGCTCCTGGGCGCGCTGGGTTTTCTCCTTTTCATCAGCCTGCTGAATGGCCGCAGGATCAGGCATGCGGCATATGGCCTCCTCCCTGTCATCCAACTCGCATCGATCTATGTCGCCACAATGTTCCATGTCAGGATCAGCATGGCAGACAGCATCTTCCTTCTGCTTGCCTATGGCCTCTTCCGCGCACGCGCCAACTGGAAGCGTAGTTTCCGGCTGGTCGATTCGGAAACGGGCCTGCCCACTTTCGCTGCTCTGGAAGCCGACAAGGAAGTGAAAGAGTCCGTTCCGGC
>CAJXLD010000265.1 GCA_913055595.1 uncultured Altererythrobacter sp. | reverse complement strand
CGCCTGGCAATGGCGGCGCAGGGCCTCACCACGCTCATAAAGAGAAATCGATTCGTCTAGCGGTACTTCGCCGCTTTCGAGCCTGCGCACTATGTCTTCGAGCGCCCTTAGTGCGTCTTCGAAGCTCATTTCGTCCAGTTTGGGGGCCTCTTGGTCCATGTCACACGGTTTGGCGGGGACATCGCGCACGGTCAAGCACTGTGGGGCTAGCGACTCTGATTGTTGCTCGCTAAGGGCGCTGTCATGCCAAAGAACACTGACTCAATTACTCCCGATGTCGTAGAGGCGCACGGCCTCAGTCCCGAAGAATATGAGCGTGTGCTGCACGCGCTTGGCCGCGAGCCCAACCTTGTCGAACTGGGCATCTTCTCGGTCATGTGGTCGGAGCATTGCTCCTACAAGTCTTCGCGCCTGCATCTGAAGAAGCTGCCGACCGAGGCTCCGTGGGTGATTTGCGGTCCGGGAGAGAATGCAGGCGTGATCGATATTGGTGACGGCCAGGCCAGCATCTTCAAGATGGAGAGCCACAACCACCCTTCCTATATCGAACCCTATCAGGGCGCGGCGACGGGCGTTGGCGGCATTCTGCGCGACGTTTTCACCATGGGTGCGCGCCCGGTGGCCAATATGAATGCACTGCGTTTCGGCCGACCCGATCACCCCAAGATGAGGCACCTCGTGCAGGGTGTGGTCGCCGGCATCGGTGGCTATGGCAATTGCGTGGGCGTACCGACCGTGGGTGGGGAGACGAACTTCCACAAGGCCTATGACGGCAACATCCTCGTCAACGCCATGACCGTGGGCATCGCGGACGCAGACAAGATCTTCTATTCGGCTGCTACCGGCGTGGGCAACCCTATCGTCTATGTCGGGTCTAAGACCGGTCGCGACGGCATACATGGCGCAACCATGGCCAGCGCCGACTTCGCCGAAGATTCGGAAGAAAAGCGCCCAACCGTTCAGGTGGGCGACCCCTTCACCGAAAAACTACTGATCGAGGCCTGCCTTGAACTGATGGCAACCGATGCCATCGTCGCTATCCAGGACATGGGCGCTGCCGGCCTGACCTCTTCCAGCGTGGAAATGGCGACGAATGGCGAGACGGGTATCCGCCTCGACATGAACAAGGTGCCGTGCCGCGAAGAAGGCATGACTCCCTACGAGATGATGCTTAGCGAAAGCCAGGAACGCATGCTCATGGTGCTCAAGCCCGGCAAGGAAGAGATGGCGGCGGCAATCTTCGAAAAATGGGAACTCGATTTCGCGGTGATCGGCGAAGTGACCGATACAAAGCACATGATCCTCGAATTCAATGGCGAGGTGGTGTGCGATATCCCACTCGGCCCGCTTGCCGCCGACGCGCCGGAATATGACCGCCCCTATATCGGCCTGGACGAATACAAGGCTTGGGCCGGGATCAAGCCGGTAACCGACATCACCGAGAGTGCAGATATAGGCGCCGACCTACTAAAGCTTCTCGCCTGCCCTGATCTGGCAAGCCGCAAATGGATTTCCGAGCAATATGACAGCCAGGTTATGGCCGACACGCTGCAGACCGGCGGCGATGCAGCGGTGGTCCGAGTGCATGACACGAACAAGGCGCTGGCGATCGCAACCGATTGCACGCCACGCTACTGTTATGCCAATCCCTACGAAGGCGGAAAGCAGGCGATTGCAGAAGCTTATCGCAACATTTGCGCAGTCGGTGGCAAGCCGCTAGCGGTGACCAACTGCCTCAATTTCGCCAATCCACAGCGCCCGGAAATCATGAGCCAGTTCGTCCATTGCCTCGAAGGCATGGGAGCAGCTTGTCAGGTGCTCGATTTCCCGATCGTTTCGGGCAATGTCAGCCTCTACAATGAAAGCAAGGCAACCGGTGGCGGTTCTGCCATCCTGCCCACTCCTGCCATTGGCGGCGTAGGCATCCTTGCCGACTACGACAAGATGGCCACGACTGCGTTCAAGGCAGAAGGCGAGGCAATCTATCTGATCGGCTCCGAACCCTGGGCAACGCCCGATCACACACGCGGCCATCTGGGGCAATCGCTGTGGCTGCGCGAGATCCACGGCCGCGAAGAGGGCAATGCTCCGCCTGTCGACCTGACGCTGGAGAAAAATTCGGGCGAGTTTGTCCGCGAACTGATCGAAGCCGGGCTTGTTACGGCGGTTCACGACGTATCCGATGGCGGTCTTGCCGTGGCGCTGGCAGAGATGGCGCTGGCCGGCAATCTGGGGGCCGAAGTGGATACGCCCGCCGAATACACTCCCACCCGCTGGTGGTTTGGCGAAGACCAGGGCCGTTATCTGGTTACCGTTGCCGACGTTGCGGCCTTCCAGGAGCAGCTGGCCAAGGGCACGCGTGACGAAGACACCGCTGCCAGCGGCGTACGCCGTGTGGGCACGGTGAAGGGTGACAGCCTGTTCGGCGTATCCCTGTCAGACCTGCGCGAGGCGAACCTGTCCTTCTTCCGGGACTGGATGGAGGCCTAACCGAGCACCCATTCGCTCTCGGGAATTTCGAACAGCTTGAGCAACGCTGTCAGGTCACCGCGGTCGATCCAGCCATTGGCTGCTTCGCGTGCCTTGGGCTTGGCATGATAGGCCACACCATAGGTCGCTTCCTGCAGCATCGGGATATCGTTCGCGCCGTCTCCGGTTGCGAGCGTGACGGCGTTCTCGCCCAATTCTGCCGCCTCCTCCAGAAGGACGGTTTTCTTGACGCCGCTATCGGTGATTCCACCTTCGAGACCGCCTGACAGAGCTCCATCCACGACTTCCAATCGATTGCCAACCACGCGTTCGAAACCGAGCTGCGCGGCGATGGGATCGGCAAAATGATGGAAGCCGCCTGTCACCAGCACGGTGCGGCAACCCTTGCTCTTAAGCGTCCCGACCAGGGCCTTCGCGCCCGGCATCGGTTCAATCCGCGTTTCGAGACATTCGAAAATCGCGTCTTCGGAAAGATTGCGCAGCAACATCACACGTTCGCGCAGCGCGCTCTCGAAATCGAGCTCGCCTTGCATGGCCCTCTCCGTGATCGCGGCGATTTGCGGTTTGAGGTCGGCAAAATCGGCAAGCTCATCGATGCACTCCTGGCCGATCATGGTTGAATCCATATCCGATACGAAAATTTGCGGAACACGAATGGCATCGCGCGCGATGATCGCATCGCTGGGAGCAAAATGTGCATCGATCACATCGCGCAATTTTATCATATCATCACCGGGCAGTTCCAGCTGCAGGACATCCGAACAGGCATCGAGCAATTGCGCGTGGGCGAGCGGCAGGCCCGCTTTGTCCAGCGCAATGCTCACCGCATCGAGGCGAGTTTCAAGATCGGATGTGTCTGCTATCAGGCGGGCAATGAGCAAAGGTACAAC
>CAJXLD010000264.1 GCA_913055595.1 uncultured Altererythrobacter sp. | reverse complement strand
TGTTTTGATGCGGCAGGACCCGCCTTTCCACCTTGGCTATATCAGTACCGCACTGCTGCTCGACAGGCTCAAGGGCACGACATTGGTCAGCAACGATCCGCGCGAAGTCGTGAACGCGCCGGAGAAGATGTACGTCCTCGATTACGCACAATTCATGCCGCCCACGCTGGTGGCGCGTAGGATTGAGGATGTGCGCGAGTTCCAGCAGCGCCATGGCTCGGTGGTTGTGAAGCCCTTGCACGGCAACGGTGGCAAAGCGATTTTTCGGCTCGATGAAGAGGGCACCAATACTTCAGCCCTGCTCGAAGTGTTCAACCAGACCTGGCCCGAACCACACATGGTGCAGCCCTTCCTTCCCGAAGTGGCGGAAGGCGACAAGCGTATCGTGCTGGTGGATGGCGAGTTTGCCGGGGCGATCAACCGCAAGCCGGGTGAGGGCGAGTTCCGTTCCAACCTGGCGCAAGGCGGCTATGCCGAAGCGGCCGATCTCTCACCCGTCGAAGAAGAGATTTGCGCCGCCATGGGCCCGGACTTGAAACGACGTGGGCTGGTCTTTGTCGGTATCGATGTGATCGGAGGCAAATGGCTCACAGAGATCAATGTGACATCGCCCACGGGCATTGTTGCAATTGATGAATTCAACGGAACAGACACGCCGGGGCGTATCTGGGATACGCTGGAGCGCCGCCATGCAGAGATGGTGAAGGGCGCAAGTTAGCTACTGTCGCTCAACCAGTGTTGGCAATATGGATCAACTGATCATCGAAGCGATCGAGCGGGGAGGATACTGGGGCATCTTCCTCCTGATGGTGCTGGAAAACGTGATCCCGCCAGTTCCGAGCGAAGTGATCATGGGGGTCGGCGGACTACTGGTGGAACGCGGCAGCATGTCGTTTTGGCCACTTCTGATGATCGGGACAGCGGGCGCAACGCTCGGCAATTATTTCTGGTACTGGCTCGGCGACAAATGGGGCTACGAGCGGCTGGAACCCTTTATTGCGCGCTGGGGCCGCTGGCTGACGATCGATTGGGATCATATCGAACAGGCGGCGCGCGTCTTCCAGAAGCATGGGCAATGGGTGGTCTTCTTCCTGCGCTTTTCGCCGTTCCTTCGGACCATCATTTCGCTCCCGGCCGGCCTCGCGCATATGCCCAAGGGGCGCTTCCTCGCCTATACGTTTTCCGGGACGATCCTGTGGAATGCCGCTCTTATTGCCGGCGGGCGGTTGGTGGGTAGGTGGCTGGAGGAATCGCAATTCATCATTGGATTACTGTTGCTGGGATTTTTGGGGCTTGGAACGCTGTTCTATATCTATCGCGTCATCACCTGGAAGCCGCGGGACAGGCGTTCGGACTAATCCTTCTCGCGCGGATGGGCGTTGCGATAGCTGTCCAGCATCGTCGCCGCATCGACCTTGGTATAGATCTGGGTCGATCCCAGGCTGGCATGGCCGAGCAGTTCCTGCAGGCTCCTGAGGTCCGCCCCTGCGCCGAGAAGGTGGGTGGCGAAGGAATGGCGCAGCGCATGCGGCGTGGCGGTGTTGGGCAAGCCTAAAGCGCGGCGGGCATTGGCCATCGCCTTTTGCACCATGCCCTGGCTCAAGGTTCCGCCCTTGACTCCGCGAAACAGCGGATCGTCTGGGCCGAGCGACCAGGGGTTCTGTGTGGCATATTCCGTCACTGCTTCACGAACGAGCGGGATGAGCGGGACGACACGCTGCTTGCCGCCCTTTCCGGTGACGGTGAGCGTTTCGCCCAGCGGCAGGTCGCTGCCCTTGAGAGAAAGCGCCTCGGCAATGCGAAGTCCCGCGCCGTACATCAGAAGCAGGACTGCGCGATCGCGCGCGCCGATCCAGGCCTCGCTGGCGCTCGATTGCACGACATCGGCCAGATTGCTCGCATCATCGGGCGTGACGGGGCGGGGCAAACCTTTTTTGACCCGCGGTCCGCGCAGGCGAGGAGCGATAGCTTCCTCTTCCCCCAACTGTTCGCGTGCAAAGGCGAGGAAACCCTTGAGGGCAGATAATTCGCGAGCTGCCGAGACGTTGCCAAGCCCGTCATTGCGGCGTTGCGCCAGCTGCAGGCGCAGTGCTCCCGCCTCCATGCGTGCAAGCTCGCCCCAGTTTTCGGCGCCTGTCTGTTCGAGCAGGCGATTCGCGGCAGCGAGGTAGGCGCGCACCGTGTGTGGCGAGCGACGGCGCGCATTGGTCAAGTGATCGCGCCAGGCTTCGAGGAGGTCTGCCTTGCTCACGCCGCCACCAGATCGTCATGTACCAGTCGTGGCAGGATAGCGTCGAGCAACGGCATTCCTTTGGGGGTGATGCCCAATCGGTCATCCTGCTGCCAGGCAAGTTCCAATGCGATCAATTCGGACAAGCTGGCGTGATCGAGGAAGCTTGCGGGAGCGATGCCAAAGCGGGTCGCCATTTCCCTCAGATCGATCCCTTCGCGCAAGCGCAATCCCATCAGCAGCGCTTCAGAAGCCTGTTCGCCAAGAGATATAGCGATTTCTGACTGGCAACCGGAAGCACGTTCCTCGACAGCGGCAAGCCAATTCTCGGGCTTCCTGTGCCGCTGCGTCGCCATGCCCCCGCGGCGGCCATGTGCACCGGGACCAATCCCGACATAGTCTTGGTAGCGCCAGTAGGTGAGGTTGTGGCGGCTTTCCTCACCCGGCCTCGCGTGATTGCTGATCTCATATGCGGGAATGCCAGCGGCGGATGTCAATTCCTGCGTCAGCTCGAACATGTCCGCCGCCGCATCGTCATCGAGCGGCGCGAACTCCCCACGCCGGATCATGCTCTCGAAACGCGTGCCGGGTTCAATGGTGAGCTGGTAAAGCGAAAGGTGCGAGGTGCCCATTTCGAGGGCACGCGAGAGCTGCTCGCGCCAATGGTCCAGCGTCTGGTCGGGCAAGGCATAGATCAGGTCGAACGAGACCCGTTCAAAGCACTTCTGCGCCACTTCAAGCGCTTTCAACCCCTCTTGTGTGTCGTGAAGGCGGCCAAGGAAACGCAGTGCCGCGTCATCGAGCGATTGCAGGCCGAGCGAAGCGCGATTGACGCCCGCTGCGGCAAGATCGGCATAGCGGCTAGCCTCAACCGAGGACGGATTGCCCTCCAAAGTGATTTCGATATTTGGGGCAAACCCCCACTGGCGTTCAGCCTCTTGCAGCAGAGTTTTGACCAGCCTCGGCGGCATCAGCGATGGCGTTCCACCTCCGAAAAAGATCGATTGCAGCGGCTCTCCGCCGGCCCGCTCAGCCTCTGCCCGCATGTCCGTCACCAGCGCTTCCTGCCAGCGATCGACATCCACTTGCTCCCGCACATGCGAATTGAAGTCGCAATAGGGGCATTTCTGCAGGCAGAAGGGCCAGTGGATGTAAAGCGCGCGGGCCA
>CAJXLD010000263.1 GCA_913055595.1 uncultured Altererythrobacter sp. | reverse complement strand
AACTCCTCGCGCGAATAATTGGTGCGCTTGTCCTGCCGCTCTTCCATCTGGCGTTCGACCACCATCTGCGTGGCGATGCCGGCATGGTCGGTGCCCACCACCCACAGCGCATCCTTGCCGCGCAGGCGTTCGTAACGGATCACGATATCCTGCAGCGTGTTGTCCAGCGCATGGCCGATATGCAGGCTGCCCGTCACGTTCGGCGGCGGGTTGACGATGGTGAAGGGCTGCGCATCCGTGCGCTCGGGCCGGAACAGCCCGTTCTCTTCCCAATGGGAATACCATTTCGCCTCGATTGCGGCGGGATCGAAAGTCTTGTCGAGTTCGCGTGTCATACTGGCTAGCGCCTTTGCCAGCGCTCTCCGTGAAGGGCAATGGTCTGGTGGCATTGGTTTGCTTTGCCTTGCGAGGCAGCCGATTTGCCCGCATACCCTGCCGCATCATGCGCGATCGGGCGGAATTTACCATCAGGGAAGAAGAGGTGGGCACCACAGTTGTGGTGGATGGCCCGCTGCTGGTGGCGACGATTGCCGATCTCGACACCGATTTGCGCGAGCTTTCAGGTTCCTACCAGGCCATCGACATTTCGCAGGCTGCGCCGATCGATACGGTGGGCGCATGGATCATCTATCGCTTTTCCCGCGATCATTCCGCAACCATCACCGGAGCCAGCGAACAGGCGCAGGTGCTGCTGCGAGCGGTGGAGGAAAGCGCCACCACATATGCCGTTGCCCCCCCTCAGGAGGACTTGCTGACCCGTGTCCCGGCGCATGTCGGCAAGGTGGTGTTTGACTTGCTGGCTGGAACACGCCGTAATTTGGGTTTTCTTGGCGCGCTGTTGGTGGCTGCAGGGGGGATAATTCGCCATCCCAGCCGTTTTCGATTGCGTGCACTGGTGCGGCAGATGGAACTCGTCGGCGTTACTTCGCTACCGATCATTGGCTTGATGAGGTTTCTCGTCGGCATCGTGATCGCTCAACAGGGAGCGATCCAGCTGCGTGAATTCGGGGCGGAGATCTACACCATCAACCTGACGGGCCGCATCTCGCTGCGCGAATTGGGCATCTTGATGACGGCGATCATGGTCGCAGGTCGATCCGGCTCCGCCTTTGCCGCGCAGATCGGCACGATGAAGCTGACCGAAGAGATCGATGCCATGCGCACGATCGGCGTCTCTCCGGTAGAGGCGCTGGTTATCCCGCGTGTGCTGGCCGCGATGCTAATGATGCCCCTGTTGGGCTTTTATGCCGCTGTTATGGCGATCATTGGCGGTGCGGTTATATCGCAATTCCAGCTAGGAATTCCCATTCTGACCTTCCTTTCGCGTATCCAGGAGGTCGTGCCTTTGCATGACCTCTATGTCGGTGTCGCCAAAGCACCCGTTTTCGGCCTGATCGTAGCGATATCGGGCTGTTATCAGGGCATGCAGGTGAAGGGAAATGCGGAGGAGGTGGGCCTGCGAACCACAAGGGCGGTGGTGCAGGCGATCTTCCTGGTCATTGTGCTCGACGCCTTCTTTGCAGTCTTCTTCACGGAGATTGGTTGGGGATGAGCGAAGAGGACCTGCATTTCGAAGGGGAATACCCCATTGTGATTGAAGGCCTGAAGAATGCCTTTGGCGAGTTCGTGGTTCATGAAAATCTCGACCTCAAGGTGCGCCAGGGGGAAATTCTGGGCGTGGTCGGCGGTTCGGGGTCGGGAAAGTCGGTGCTAATGCGCTCGATCATTGGACTGCAATTTCCCAGCGCCGGACGGATCGAGGTGTTGGGCAAGGATATTACCGCTGCCGAACCGGATGAGGTGATCGGTGTGCGCAACCGTTGGGGCGTGCTGTTCCAGGGCGGGGCGCTGTTTTCGACGCTCACCGTTGGCGAGAATGTACAGATTCCGCTCAAGCAGTTCTATCCCGAACTGACGCAGGAATTGCTGGACGAGATCGCCTGTTACAAGACTGTGCTCTCCGGCCTGCCGCGCGAAGCGACGAATAAATACCCTTCCGAATTGTCGGGCGGCATGAAGAAGCGCGCCGGCCTGGCGCGCGCGCTTGCGCTCGATCCCGAATTGCTCTTCCTCGATGAGCCGACGGCGGGTCTCGACCCCATCGGTGCGGCACGTTTCGATGAACTGCTGCGCGAACTGACCGATACATTAGGCCTGACCGTGTTCCTGATCACCCACGACCTTGATACGCTCTATGCCATTTGCGACCGCGTAGCGGTGCTGGCCGACAAGAAGGTGATCGCCTGCGGCACAATTCCGGAATTGCTGGAAAACCAGCATCCGTGGATCCAGGAATATTTCGGCGGGCCACGTGCCCGCGCAGCCCATGCTGCCAAGGAACGCGGAAAAGACATGAGCAAGCAGGGCATGGACAAGCAAGGCGATAGCGGGGCATAGCGAGGCACAATGGAAACACGCGCAAACCACGTCTGGGTCGGTGCCATTACCTTGCTGCTGCTGGCGGCGCTGGCGGGCTTTTTTGTCTGGCTTGCGCGGCTTAGCAACGCGAACCAGAAGGAATACGATATCCTCTTCCAGCAGTCCGTCGGCGGGCTGGCGCGTGGGTCCTCGGTCGATTTTGCCGGCGTGCCAGTGGGACAGGTATCAGAGATCAGGCTGTGGGAAGACGATCCGCAATTTGTCCGCGTGCGTATTCGCATCGATGGCGATGTTCCGGTGCTGGTCGGTACGACGGCGTCGATCGGTTTCAGCTTCACCGGCGTTTCCACGCTCAGCCTTGATGGCGCGCGGCAGGGTCAGCCCCCTATCACCTGCGAGACCACCGCATGCCCCGAAGGTGTGCCGGTGATCCCGCCCGAAGGCGGACCGATCCAGGAAATCCTCGCCAGCGCGCCATTGCTTCTTGAACGGCTGGCCACACTGACGGACCGGCTGACACGGGTGCTCGATGATGAGAATCAGGCTTCGATCGCCGGTATCCTGCGCAATACCGACCGCATCAGCGCGGAAATCGCCGCAGCCTCGCCCGAAATCCAGCGCACCATGCAGGAATTGCAGGGCACCTTGGCGCAGTCTACCGAAACGCTGGCGGCATTCGAAGAGACACTGGAAAGTGCGGACGATTTGCTGGGGAATGAAGGCAAGCAGGCGGCTGAAGAATTGCGCAATACGCTGCAATCGGCGCGTGCGGCGGCAGATTCGCTCAACCAGACGATGCAGGATGTGCAGCCGATGACGCAGCAGTTGGCGCAGGATACACTGCCGGCTGCACAGGCCACCATCCGCGACTTGCGTCGGACCAGTGAATCCCTGCGCAATCTGACAGAGACGTTGGAAACAGAAGGGGCGGGATCCCTGCTGACCGGCAAGCCACTGCCGGATTACGAGCCGTGAGCGCGAAAGGAGCCATGGGAATGAGGTTCACCAAGATTGGCGGCGTGCTGGCAGCTTTGGCTTTGGCCGGTTGTGTCAGCATCGGGG
>CAJXLD010000262.1 GCA_913055595.1 uncultured Altererythrobacter sp. | reverse complement strand
GGCCAGCTTGTCGAGCAGCTGGCGCTTCATCTGTGTGCGGGTGAGACCGGCGGTTTCCTGTTCCAGCTGACCTTTGAGCAGGCCCTTGAGCTGTTCCAGATCGGTGAGGCCCATATTCTTGGCGAAATCGTCATCGATCTTGGTTTCGGTTTCGACCTTCACCTGCTTCACCGTAATGTCGAATTCGGCTTCCTTGCCCTTAAGGTTCTCGGCCGGATAATCCTCGGGGAAGGTGACCTTGATGGTCTTGGCATCGCCCGTTTTCACGCCGGTCAGCTGGTCTTCGAAGCCGGGGATGAACTGGCCGGAGCCAAGCACGAGAGGGGTGTCCTCCGCCTTGCCGCCTTCGAATTCTTCGCCGTCCACGCGGCCGACGAAATCGATGATGATCTGGTCACCATCGGCAGCCTTCTTGGTCTTGGCAGCGTCCTTGTAGCTCTTCTGGTTCTCGGCCACTTTGCCCAGCGCCTCTTCCAGCGCTTCGTCCGATACCGGCACATTGAGCTTTTCCAGCTTAAGGCCTTCGATGGAGGGAACCTCGATCTCGGGAAGTACTTCGACTTCCACGGTCAGTTCGGCATCCTTGCCCTGTTCATAGCCTTCGGCCATGTCGACCTTGGGCTGCAGCGCCGGGCGCAGTTCCTTGTCCTTGATCAGCCCTTCGACGGATTCACGCAGCGTGGCGTTGAGCGCATCGGAATGGATCGCATCGCCATGCATCTTGCGGATCAGGTTGGCGGGAACCTTTCCGGGGCGGAAGCCGGGCATGCGCACTTGCGGTGCGATCTTCTTCACCTCGGAATCGATGCGCGCTTCGATATCCTTGGCCGAGATGGTCAACGTATAGGCGCGCTTGAGCCCTTCATTGGTGGTTTCGACGATCTGCATTCTATTGCCTTCTTCAAACAGTAATCCGGGCCCAGTCGCATGAAGAAACTGGTGCGGGCGAAGGGACTCGAACCCCCACATCTTTCGATACTGGTACCTAAAACCAGCGCGTCTACCAGTTCCGCCACGCCCGCGGCCCGACGAGTAGTTCAGGCATGCGCCTGACAAACAGGCTGCGCCCATAGGATTGCTGGACAAAAAGGGCAAGGAGAAGGAGTCTTCAAACAGCAATTTCGTGGGCGGCTGGCAGCATCACGATTGATTTTGCCGCAATTGCATGTCTAAGCGCTGCGACATGAGTGACGATAACGCAAACGACCTTCCGCCCGATCGCCTGGCGATCGACCCGTCCAGCGACTTCTTCGATGCAGACAAGCTGCAGCGCGGGGTGGGCATCAAGTTCAAGGACCGGGTACGCACCGACATCGAGGAATATTGCATTTCCGAAGGCTGGGTGCGCGTGCAGGCAGGCAAGACCATGGACCGCAAGGGCCGCCCGTTGACCATCAAGCTCAACGGCCCGGTCGAGGCATGGTACGACGATCTGGGCGAGGATGCGCCAGTCGCCAAGGCGGGGTGAATATGCGGCTAGGGGCGGATACCAATATCCGCTTACGTCCCAATGCAGACGTGCATGGACGATCAAGGTGTTAAGTCGCATCAATTTCATCCTGAATGAAAACCGGGCGACTTGTGATCAAAGGATGATTTCCCCCACGATCAAACCGAGTGAGACCGTTGCTCCAGCGATAGGCACAGGTAAAGGAACTGCGAATTCAGGCAGGCGCTCCTTCGCACGTAGCTTAATGACTACGAGAGAGAGATTTGCGGCCATGAATACACCAAGAAGAATGAAACTGGTCCAGCCTGCTAGTGTTTCGGTGGGAAAGAACAACGCCAATCCAGCAACAGCAGCTCCGGCAAGCGTAGTCGCCAGGACGGGGGTACCGGTGCCGGTGTTCACTCTTGCCAGCCAGGTTGGTGCGGAGCGTCGGTGGTTGGCAAGGTCGTGAAGCACCCTTGGAACCATCACGATATGGGCCATCGCGCCATTAATAATCATGAGCAAGCTGACGCCGCCGAGTATGTAGCCGCTTGCTCCCTTCTCACGAACGACATCGACCAAAGGCGCGACACTGGCAGCAAGCCGCTCAGGGGACAAGGTGCTGACCGCTGCAACTGAAACGACCAGATATAGCAGCAACGAAACAATCAGAGTGAACCAGATGGCGCGTGGCATCGCGCTTGGCTGATCTTGTGCCTCCTCCGACAAAGTCACCAGATCTTCGAAGCCGATATATGCGTAGAAAGCGAGGAATCCTGCGGGAATGATGATGCTGCTGATTCTGCCACGCTCTTCAGACCAAGCCTCTCTGACAAGGGAGGGGTAGTGGTGAAGATCATTCCAGGCATGACCGATGACCCACACCAGCCCGAAGACGCCGGCAATTGTCGTTAAGGCCATGAACAAGCTTGTCTGTCGGATTCCGATGGCAGCAATCAAAGTGAGTGATGTGACAAGTCCAAGGATGGCTGCCTGTTCGGGAATGGTCACGAATACCTTTGAATATCCCACAACGCCGGTCGTCACGGTCGCTGCCGAAGTGATACCCGTCGCGACAATTGCCCAGCCGGCGATGGCGGTTAAGAGCCGGGAATCAAAACCTGCTGAAACATAGGCTGCACTGCCTCCGCTCTCTGGGATGCGAATGGATAACTCAGTATAGGAAAGAGCGGTCAATCCCGCCGCGATAGCGGCAATAAGGAACGCTACAGGAGCAAGAGCACCGGACATACCGATGATTTTGCCGATCACTACATAGATGCCAGCTCCGACAACGGTGCCCAGGCCATACAAAGCAAGTGCCCGAGGGCTGATTGCACGTTTGAATTTGCGGCCTTCTGTTGAGGCTTCACGCTCTGTTCCTCGATCCATGAAATATTGGTCAATCTTTGGTTTAGTGGAATTACGATCATGTCGCCCGATCTACAGCTTCATGAGCATCGCACGATCCGGCATGATGAACAAATCGCTCGATTTGGCAACTGCTCACGCGGTAAATCCCTTCACTTACGGCATTCAAGCACTTGGTCTGGGCTCGGGCGAGCTTTTGGACGCGCCGTCAATGGCCGGGCGTAAGCCTTCCACCCTAAGCCGACAGCACTTCGTCTGCTAAACGTCTTTCTGGGACGGTTGCGGCTTGTAGATCAGCCTTCTCTGCCTTCTCCAGCCAATTGCACTCAGCCAATCCATGGCCTTGAAGCGTGCCAAGGCGGTCAGAAATCGTTCCCGTTCCTGCCGGGAGCGCACATAGGCGCGTATGACAGAGACTAGTCCGCCTGCCGTGAGCCAATTGTAACGGTTTGTCGCAGGATGGGCTCGCACCAGCCGTGGAATTAACCTTGTAACCAAACGTGTTCATCTGCCAGAAAGGATAGGCTGAACAATCGGGGGGTCCGAGGCGTTCAAGTGTAGCTTGCAAGTCGCACGCCTTGTCTCGCGATATGAAGGAATTTTTGACAGCCAATTCACCTTGGATGGTGGTGGCCGAACGCAGG
>CAJXLD010000261.1 GCA_913055595.1 uncultured Altererythrobacter sp. | reverse complement strand
ATCTTCGTCTGCCCAGACACCTCCCCGCGCGGCGACGATGTGCCCGATGACGAAGGCTATGATTTCGGCAAGGGCGCGGGCTTCTATGTCAATGCGACGCAGCAGCCCTGGGCCGCGAACTTCCAGATGCGGAGCTATGTGGAGGAAGAACTGCCCGCGCTGATCGCGCCAAACTTTCCCGCCGATATGGACCGGCAAGGCATTACCGGCCATTCGATGGGCGGGCATGGCGCGCTGACCATATCCTTGCGCAATCCGGGCCGTTTCAGATCGACCAGCGCCTTTGCGCCAATCGTCAGCCCGCTGCATTGCTCGTGGGGCGAGAAGGCGCTGACCGGCTATATCGGTGCCGACAAGGCCGCGTGGCGCGAATATGATGCCTGCGCATTGATCGAGGACGGCGCGCGCCTGCCTGACCTGTTGGTCGATCAGGGCAGGGCCGACAATTTCCTCGACGAGCAACTCAAGACGCATCTGCTCGAAGATGCCGTTCGCGAAGCTGGAATGGAGGCGACAATCCGCCTGCATGAAGGCTATGACCATTCCTATTACTTCATCTCGACCTTTATGGCCGATCACATCGCATGGCATGCCGCCAAACTGAACAACGCGGCCTAGGCGCCTGAGAGAGACTATGAGCACACAAGAACAGAAGATCGGCGAGATCATTGCCGAACATCACGCAAAGGAAGGCCCGCTCCTTCCCATATTGCATGACGCGCAGGCCGAATTCGGTTGCATAGACGTGGAAGCCGAAGCGATCATCGCCAAGGGACTGAACCTCAGCCGCGCCGAAGTGCATGGCGTGGTCAGCTTCTATCACGATTTCAAGCCTGCCGCCGATCCGCGCCCCGTGGTGCAGGTCTGCCGCGCGGAAGCCTGCAAGGCACGCGGCGTCGAGGCGATCATCGGCGATGCCGAAAACGCCGCGGGTGAGCGCGTGAAGATCGAGACCGTCTATTGCCTCGGCCTGTGCAGCTCCGGCCCCGCCGCGCGCACCGGCGATGACCTCCATATCCGCCTGGACAGCAAGTCCATCACCAAGCTGGTGGAAGAAGCATGAGCATTATCAAGATATCCGACGACGCCCTCGCCCGCGCGGGTGGCGCAGACGCCCTCGCCGCCGCTTTCGAAAAGAAGGGGCACGAGGTTCACCGCACCAGCTCATGGGGCATGCAATGGCTCGAACCGCTGGTGGAGATTGAGGGCAAGGGTTTCGGCCCCGCCACGCTCGAAGATGTCGATGCCATCCTCGATGGCTCATCCGACAAGGCCATTGGCGTGATCGCGGATCATCCCTTCATCAAGGACCAGCAGCGGCTCACCTTCGCCCGCGCGGGCAAGACGCGACCGCTGAGCCTGGAAGACTATGAAGCGACAGGCGGCTGGACAGGCCTTAAGCGCGCGCGCCAGATCGGCCCCGAGCAGATCGTCGAGGAAGTGACCGAATCCGGCCTGCGCGGCCGCGGCGGCGCGGGCTTCCCCACCGGCATCAAGTGGAAGACCGTGCTGGGAGCCCAGGCGGAACAGAAATACATCGTCTGCAATGCCGACGAAGGCGACAGCGCGACCTTTGCAGACCGCATGGTGATGGAAGGCGATCCCTATGCACTGATCGAAGGCATGGCGATTGCCGGCGAAGCCGTCGGCGCGACGCAGGGCTATATCTACCTTCGCAGCGAATATCCCGATGCCATCCGCAAGCTGAACGAGGCGCTGAAACTGTGTGCCAGCATCATCGCACCGTTCCAGTGCGAAGTGCGCGTGGGTGCGGGCGCCTATGTCTGCGGCGAGGAAACCTCGCTGCTCAACAGCCTTGAAGGCAAGCGCGGCGAAGTTCGCGCCAAGCCGCCCCTGCCCGCGCTAGAGGGCTTTCTGGGCCGTCCGACCGTGGTCAACAATGTCCTCTCGCTGGCCGCCGTACCACACATTTTGAAGGAAGGCGGCGCAAAGCAATATGCCGATTTCGGAATGGGTCGTTCCAAGGGCACCATGCCCGTGCAGCTAGCCGGCAATATCAAGCATGGCGGGCTCTATGAGGTCGCCTTCGGTATTTCGCTCGGCGAACTGGTGAACGAAATCGGCGGCGGCACCGCATCGGGTCGCCCGGTCAAGGCGGTGCAGGTGGGTGGCCCGCTGGGCGCCTATATCCACCCCGACCAGTTCGACATTCCCTTCGATTACGAAGCCTTCGCGGCTGCCGACGCGCTGATCGGCCATGCTGGCGTCACCGTGTTCGACGACACAGCCGACATGGGCTCGATGGCGCGTTTCGCGATGGAATTCTGCGCCGTGGAAAGCTGCGGCAAGTGCACACCCTGCCGGATCGGTTCGGTACGCGGGCAGGAGATCATCGATCGTATCCGCGAAGGCCGAAGCAGCGGCGTTGCCCGTGAGCGGGACAGTGTCGAAATGGCCCCGCAGATGCACAATACCACCAAGAACGCCGCCCGCAGCGTGGAAGAGGAAATCACTCTGCTGGCCGATCTGTGTGAGACGATGAAATTCGGCTCGCTCTGCGCGCTGGGCGGCTTCACGCCCTACCCGGTCACATCCGCGCTCAAGCACTGGCCCGAGGATTTCACCGACAATACCGAAGCCGTGGCCAAGGCACTGGAAGCGGCGAAGTAAGCGATGGTACTGGGCGTCGTCCTTGCAGGTGGCATGAGCACCCGTTTCGGCAGCGACAAGGCGCTTGCCGAGCTGGACGGGCGCAGCCTGCTGGCGCGCGCGGTCGATGCGCTGTCCGCATGGTGCGACAAGGTGGTGATCGCCGGGCGCGACTCCGGTCCCGCAGACTGTATCCCCGACTGGCCGGAAGCAGGCATGGGGCCGCTGGGCGGGATTGCAGCCGGGCTGCGCCATGGAAAGGATCAAGGTTTCGCAACAATCTTAAGCTGCGGGGTCGATTCCGTATCTCTGCCGCAGGATTTGTTGTCGGTTCTTTCACCGGCACCGGCCTATCTTGAAAGTCAGCCGGTAATAGGCCATTGGAATGTGGAAACCGCGGATGCGGTGGCGGCGATCCTCCAGAGTGAAGGACGCCACTCGATGCTAGCTTTCGCCAGGTCCGTGGATGCGCGGGCCGTAACAAGCGCATCCACACCGGCAAATATAAACACCCCGGCCGATTTGGCCGCGATGGAGCAGAAGTAATGGGATACGAACGCCAGAAGGATTTCGGGACGCCCGAATCCACGTCGGATGAGATGGTCACTCTCACGATCGACGGCCGCGAAGTTTCAGTGCCGGCTGGCACGAGCGTGATGCGCGCCGCCAGCGAAAGCGGCGGCCACATACCCAAGCTGTGTGCGACGGATAATATGAAGGCGTTCGGATCATGCCGCCTGTGCCTGGTCGAGATCGAAGGCGCGCGCGGCACGCCCGCCAGCTGCACCACGCCAGTCGCCGATGGCATGAAGGTCAAGACGCAGACCCCGCGGCTGGAAAAGCT
>CAJXLD010000260.1 GCA_913055595.1 uncultured Altererythrobacter sp. | reverse complement strand
GCGACATAGGCTCTGTTGGAGCTTGTCGTCATCCTAACTTGTGGAACGTCCGCCAACGACCCAATTGCGGACGTTGGCGAACACTTTTACAAACAACTAAATGCGAAACCTTGTAGTTTTCTTTGTGGCGGTGACGCTGGGCGCATGTGAGGAATCTCCCACCCCTCCAGAAACTGGCGAAGCGAATATGTCGAGGGTCGTTAGCGAAGATACTCCGGTGCATGTTGAGAGCAGGACAATATCGCTTGAAGGCTTGGGCGACTTCAAGATCGGTCAGCCTTTTGATGACGAGTCCTACGAATATTTTGACAATTATGAGGACGGCAGCTGTGTTTATGTTGTCTCAGAAGAACTTCCTGGCGTCGTAGTGATCATGAGTAACGGAATAGTCCGTCTCATAAGCGTCTATGATGAGGAATCGTCTGTTCGTCTGACAGAGGGAGCAGGGCTTGGCTCTACCGAAACTGAATTACTCGAATTGTTCCCTGCGCTTACGAAGACGCCGCACTTTTACGGGCCGGGCAGCTACTTGACCGAGCCGGGTAACGGCGCGCGAAGAAAGTTCGAAATGGACACCAACGCTATAGTGACAGCATTCCATGTCGGGCTGAGACCTGAGCTGGAGTATGTAGAAGGCTGCCTTTGAGGCGTTCCCCGCCGAGAACATAAGAGAGACTGCAGCACACAAGGCCAGATGGACAATGTCCGCTTTCCACCCAGCATCGGACCTTTAGTCAATCTGTTCGATCAGTTGGGAGCGGACACTCCTAATCACTGAGTTGGACATCGGGCTGGCGACATCCTGCCATTTCCTACACGCCTGCGCACCTCTATCGGGGATGGCATGGATAGTGCCATTTCCCTTTCCCGTGCCACCGCATATGCACCCCTTCGCGTGGCAGGATATTCTTCCTTTGGACCGTGTTAAATGTGTAAACCTTGTTCAGCTGTTCGTGCGCGGAGATGAATGAATGAGCGACTCAATCTACATCCAACCGATCTCCATGGTCACGGGGCCGCAAGCGGTCGAAGGCGATGCGGTGCGGTTGGGCGGGAGCATGGTCTATGCGCATCGATTTGCCGTGATCACGCGGCATGATGGCGATGTGACTGAGCGCACTATTTGCGGTGCGCGCGATATGGCCTGTGTGCTGGGGCATTTGCCTTCGGGCCTTGCCGATGAGGCTGAGGAGCAGTGGACCAATCTCGGCAAGGTTCATCCGCCGATCCAGTGCGGCGATCGCACGATCAGGCTCGACCAGCCACAGGTCATGGGAATTCTCAATGTCACGCCGGACAGTTTCTCCGATGGCGGGCAGTTCATGGACGATGTTGATGCCATCCGCGCGCAGGCCTCTGCCATGCATGAGGCCGGCGCGGCGCTCGTCGACATTGGCGGAGAGAGTACGCGGCCCGGCGCTGCGGCTGTGTGGGAAGGGGACGAGCTCAAGCGCGTGATCCCTGCTATCGAATATTGCGTCGGCATGGGCGCGGTGGTGAGTGTCGATACCAGGCGGCCCGGCGTAATGGAGGCGGCGCTGGGTGCGGGTGCACATATCATCAACGATGTCTCGGCCCTGCGCCACGATCCGCGCAGTGTGGAGTTCGCCGCGTCGACCGGAAAGCCGGTAATCCTTATGCATGCGCCAGGCCCGAGCAATGCCGAGGCCGAGGATTTGCATGCCAATGGCGACTACACGGCAGTGGCCTTCGACGTGTTCGACTGGCTGAAGGAAGTGCGTGACCGGGCGATTGCTGGCGGCATTGCACGCGAGAACATCATCCTCGATCCCGGTATCGGCTTTGGCAAGACGCTGGCGGATAATCTCGCTTTGCTCAACGCGCTGCCCCTGTTCCATGCGCTGGGCCAGCCCTTGCTGTTGGGGGCGAGCCGCAAGCGCATGATCGGGGCCTTGTCGAACGAGGTCGCAGCACACCAGCGTTTGGGTGGCTCAATCGCGCTGGCGATGCACGGCATGGATGCCGGATTTCATCTGCTGCGCGTGCACGATGTGTTCGAGACAATCCAGGCGCGCAATGTCTGGCGGGGCCTGCGCGATGCGGCCCTTACCGATTTCAGCGGGCTGAAAAGTTGACAGTTTGTCAAAATTGATATCGCTACCAATCCTTGCAAGCGCATGATCACCATACACGATGTCAAGCTTACCACGGGTTTATACGATCGTATAAGGGAAATCGGTGATCAGGAAGGCCGTGGAGGCACTTACGAGACTGTGTCTGGCGATTATCGAAGGTCATAGAGTTCAGATAATGTTTTCGAGGTATCGCTACCATTTTTGCTGTTTGCGACTCGCGATTCGTGATGGGCAATTTTCTTCACAATTGTGAATTCTTCGGGCTGAAAACAGGAGAAATGGGGGAATCGAGTGCGGATTCTGCAAAAAAATGATCCGCTACGGCGATAGTTCCGTTCTGTCGAAGCGACAGAAAATATCACACTGTGTGATATTTGAGATATATAATTGCTTAATGCGAAACTTCTATTATGAATCTGTCCAATTTTGGACTTTTTCGGAAAGATCGATCCAAAGTGGTTGCATTGGAAAATATTGCAATTTTGGCCGTTGCGAGGTAGCAATCTGATTGCACGAAAGTGATCCGAGCTCCGAAAAAATGAGAGGGCGAGGCGAACAGAACAAAAATCGTGTGGGATATAAATAGAACATCAAACATGTCGGTTGGGTCGCACATTCCAGCCGGACAAAACCGGAGTGGACAACAAGTGAATAACAACTGGGTCGAAGAGGTACCCGTACCTTGCATTGCAGGGTCGGCGGGTGGACTACAATCTATTTCCGGAGAGCTTCTCGCAATCTCCCGGCGGTTGGCAGAAGTAACCGCAGTGGTGAACCAGAAGCTGGAACGGACGGAAAGGCGGCCACAGCGGTCACCCTATCCGGAAAACATCGGCAGCTTTCTCGAAGCCTCGCTCCGCGCTGAACGGATGCGGGGTTTTTTATTGGAGGCAGACGATCGGACGGACCCCAGCTGGTCGATCCTGATCCAGCTGATGCTGGCACGGATCGAAGGGCAGGTCCTCACCGCGGAAGAACTGGGGATCGAAAATGAACGGGGCCACTTCTGGCTGCGTACGTTGATCACCAGGGGCCTTGTCGAACGGGTGCAACCTTGCCCCGGGCAGCAGGAGCTGGCCTATCAGGTCAGCCAGGCCGCCATCAACGTCTTCAACTCGGCTTGCCAGAACGGAAGTTGTGACGCCGATGCCGTGAAAGACGGGCTGGCAGCAGTCGCCTGAGGCGGCGCGGTTCGATGGGTTGGGCGGTTAATCCCGCCCATCCTCACTCAGGCCGCGTTGTCGATCCCGAGATCGCCCAATTTGCGGTACAGGGTGGAGCGCCCGATGCCGAGGCGGCGGGCCACCTCGGTCATGCGACCGCGGTAATGACCAATTGCGAGGCGGGTTACGTCGGCCTCGATATCCTCGA
>CAJXLD010000259.1 GCA_913055595.1 uncultured Altererythrobacter sp. | reverse complement strand
CTTGTCGCCGGTATCGATGTGGGCCAGTGTGCAGGGCGATGAACACGCCCGCTGAAATTAAGGGATCGGGTTCCTACATAAACTATTCGGTCGATGTGGTGAATTGGGAGGCTGCAATGTTCCGGAAATTAGTCGCAGCGATACTGTGTATGCTGATGATCGCTGGTTCAGCCTCTGCCGGTGAACTGGTAAGGGTTTCCGCCATTTCAGGGACTGGCATGTTGAATGGGCCTGCATCGACAGCCCGCAACTTCAGCCCCATCGTGAAAGCGAACTACTGCACGCGCGACTGCGACTATTGCCGTAGCGCCTGCTACAACACCTACAGGGTCAACTGTTACGCCCCCGGCTGCCGGCAGAGCTTCACGCTTTGCATGCGCGATTGCTGGTACAACGTCTGCAAGTGGTGCTGATGAAACTGGCGTGGTTTTGCCACTCAACGAGGCGCCGCGGCGCGCCTTAAGCGGTCGTTGATTGCCTCGCCCAGCCCTTCGTCCGGTATCGGCATAACCGCAATCGCCTCGCAGCCTGAGCTGTCGAGCTGTCGCAGGGCGGCAAAGAAGTGGATCGCCGCTTCACGAATGTCCCCGCGCGAGCTGAGATTGACCGTCGGCCCATCGGTAGCCGGCACATCCTCTCCGAATGCAAGCAACGCCTCTCCCGGCTCGACGCTGGTCGCTTCAAGCCTGATTTTCGCGTTGGGAGCATAGTGGCTTTCAAGCTGGCCCGGTGAGGTGGGGTTGTGCGAGTCCGTGCCAGCGGTAAGCGGCTGGCCGGCCAGCCGTTCGATATCTTCTCTTGCAATCGCGCCGGGACGCAGCAACCGGGGCGTCTGGTCGAAAAGGCCGACGACGGTCGATTCCAGCCCGATGGGTGAAAACGCGCCGTCGAGGATCATCGCCGGACCGCTCCCAAGGTCCTCGGCAACGTGTTCCGCAGTCGTCGGGCTGATGCGGCCCGCCTTGTTGGCGCTCGGCGCGGCGACGGGGCAGGCTGCCTCTTCAAGGAGTTCCTGGGCTATTGGATGCTGGGGAACGCGCACGGCAACGGTTTCGAGACCCGCGGGAACAAGGTCGCAAATCGGGCTGCCGGGACTTTTCGGCAGGACGAGACTGAGTGGCCCCGGCCAGAAGGCCCGGGCCAGCTTGTGCGCGAGTTCGTTGAATCGAACGTGTTCTTGTGCCGCTTCTTGGTTCGCGAAATGGACGATGAGAGGATTGAAGCGCGGCCGGCCCTTCATCTCGAAAACCTGCGCCACGGCTTCGGCATTGGTCGCATCTGCGCCAAGCCCGTAGACGGTTTCGGTCGGAAATGCCACGACCTTGCCTCGGCGCAGGTGCTTGGCGGCGCGAAGGATGTTCTCGTAGTTGGCGGGTTTGATCACCATGTCAGCGTTTAGGTCGCATGACGGGCAATATCATGCAATTCTGCACTCGGTCTCATCGAGACTCGCTTGCGGCAATATATAATGGCAGCTCCGGGCATGACCTATACCGCTCCTGTAAAAGATATATCCGATATCCTTGTTCACATAGCCGACCTACCCGACCTGATCGGCAGTGGGTTGCTGGGCGAAATGGATGAGGATCTTGTCTCGGCCATTCTCGATGAAGCGGGAAAATTCGCATCCGAACAGATCGCCCCACTGAATCGGCAGGGTGACAGCGAGGGCGCCGTGTTCGAGAACGGCTCCGTCCGCATGCCGAAAGGATGGCGGGAGGTCTACGAGCAATGGTGCGAAGCAGGCTGGGTAAGCCTGCCGGGGCCCACGGAGTTCGGCGGGCAGGGCCTGCCGGTCCTGTTGGCCATGGGTGTCAGCGAGATGTGGCAGTCGGCCAGCATGGCTTTCGGCCTCAACCCGCTGCTGACGCAGGGTGCGGTCGAGGCGTTGTTCCACTATGGCAGCGATGACCTGAGACAGCTCTACCTGGAGAAGATGGTGTCGGGAGAATGGTCCGGCACCATGCAGCTGACGGAGCCACATGCCGGCTCCGATCTGAGCACTCTGAAGACCATGGCCGTCCCGCAGGACGACGGCAGCTACCTGTTGACCGGCACCAAGATTTTCATCACCTACGGCGAGCACGACCTGGTGGACAACATCGTCCATATGGTGCTGGCCCGGACCCCCGACGCGCCGGAAGGTACGCGTGGCATATCGCTGTTTCTCGTGCCTAAATATCTCGCAAACGCCGATGGCTCGCTGGGCGAGCGCAACGATATCTACAGCGTTTCGGTCGAGCACAAGCTCGGCATCCATGCCAGCCCGACATGCGTCATGCAAATGGGTGATAACGGCGGTGCGAAAGGCTGGCTGGTGGGAGAACTCAACCGCGGCCTTGCGGCCATGTTCATGATGATGAACCGGGCAAGGCTTGCCATTGGCGTGCAGGGGGTGGCGATTGCCGAGCGGGCGTATCAGCAAGCCCTTGTCTATGCGCGTGAACGCAAGCAGGGCCGCGACTCGGAAGGAAACGAGGCCGCGATCGTCTCCCATCCCGATGTCCAGCGGATGCTTTATTCGATGAAGGCGAAAACAGCTGCTGCACGCGCCATCTGCACGATGACAGCCCGGATGATCGATATTGCCGAACGCTCGGGAGACAAGTCGGTGAGCGGGCCTGCGCACGCCATGGCCAGCCTGTTCACGCCCGTCGCCAAGGCCTATTCAACAGACATCGGCGTCGAGGTGGCGAGCGAGGGGGTTCAGGTGCATGGCGGCATGGGCTTTATTGAGGAAACCGGCGCCGCGCAGCATCTGCGCGATGCCCGCATTGGTCCCATTTACGAGGGCACGAACGGTATCCAGGCCATCGATCTCGTAACGCGCAAGCTGTCCATCGAAGAGGGTGCGCCCGTCAGACAGCACATCGCCGACCTCAACGATATTCTGAACGACGTTAAGGCCTCGAACCTTCCGCAGTTCGGCAATATGGCGCCTTGCCTGGAGGCGGCGGTTGCGGCGCTCGATGACGCCACCGCGTGGATGCTCGCCGCGCTCAAGGACAACCCGCGCGGCGCGCTGGCCGGGGCAACGCCCTATCTCAGGCTTTTCGGCATTACCTCGGGGGGAACGTGGCTGGCGAAAGGCGCGCTGAAAGCCGTGCGCAACGGCGGCGGAGACAATGCCCTCCTGCTCGCCCGCTTTTACGCCGAGATGCATGCTGTGGAAGCGCCGGGTCTGGCCAAGGCGATCACCGAAGGCGCATCCTGGGCTGCTCCAGATGCCGCGGATCGACTCGCCGGGTAGCGTATTCCGCGCAAGCGGAATATGAATGAATGACTACAACGAAGCGCCCATACCTGGCAGGAACGAATGGCTACCCTCTACCTAACGCATGACGTTTGCATCGAACACGATACCGGCCCCGGCCACCCGGAACGCCCCGACCGCCTGCGCGCGATCAATAAGGTGATCGACCAGCCGGCCTTCGACGCTCTGAAACGCGAAGAAGCGCCGATGGCTGACGTGGCGGA
>CAJXLD010000258.1 GCA_913055595.1 uncultured Altererythrobacter sp. | reverse complement strand
ATCGGCTCGTCACCCTCATTGTGGCCGAAGCGGCGATAGCACCACATGTCGATCACGATGTCGCGCTTGAAACGCTGGCGATATTCGGTGGCGAGCTTGCAGGCGAAAGTCACTGCTTCGGGATTGTCGCCGTTCACGTGCAGGATGGGGGCTTGCACGCCTTTTGCCACATCGGAAGGGTAGGGCGATGAGCGCGCGAACTTGGGGCTGGTGGTAAAGCCGATCTGATTGTTGATCACAAAGTGGATGCAACCACCGGTGCTGTACCCGCGCACGCCCGACAGGCCGAAGCATTCCCACACCACGCCCTGGCCGGCAAAGGCGGCATCGCCATGGATCAGCACGGGCAGGACCTGCTCGTGCTGATCGAGGTCGTCACGGATGGCTTGCTGGGCGCGGGTCTTGCCCAGAACCACGGGGTTCACTGCTTCGAGGTGGCTGGGGTTCGGAACCAGCGACATATGCACCGAGATACCGTCAAACTCGCGGTCCGTGCTGGTGCCGAGGTGGTATTTCACATCGCCAGAACCGCCGACATCTTCCGGATTGGCGCTGCCGCCAGAGAACTCGTGGAAGATCACGCGGTATGGCTTGGCCATCACATTGGCGAGCACGTTCAGGCGGCCGCGATGCGCCATGCCGTAGATGATCTCGCGCACGCCCAGAGAGCCGCCATATTTGATCACCGCTTCGAGCGCCGGGATCATGGACTCGCCGCCATCGAGGCCAAAACGCTTGGTGCCGACATATTTCTTGCCGAGGAATTTCTCATATTCCTCGCCGCGGATCACTGCGCTCAGGATTGCACGCTTGCCCTCGGGCGTGAACTGGATCGTGTCTTCGGGGCTTTCGAACTTGTTCTGCAGGAAACGACGCTCTTCGGTGTCGTTGATATGCATGTATTCGAGGCCGACATGGCCGCAATAGGTCTTGCGCAGCACCTCATAGAGCCTGCCAACGGTCACCCAATCGAAGCCAAAGGCGCCGCCAACGAAGACTTCCTGGTCTTCCTGCCCCTCGAAGCCATGCCACTTGAGCGTGAGGTCTGCCGGATCTTCTCGATGCGTGAGGCCGAGCGGGTCGAGATTGGCCGCCAGGTGTCCACGCACGCGGTAAAGGCGGATCAGCATCATCGCCCGGATCGAGGCGTCGGTCGCCTTTTCGATCGCCGCAGCGTCCAGGACCTTGCCGGACGTCGCCACCGCTTCCTTGACCGCGATGGTCATGGTCGTGGGGTCCATCGCCTGCGTCAGGTCGCTTTCGCCTTCCGCCATCGGCCATGCGGGATTACCCCAGCTCGGCCCTTGCTGCGGACCGTCCTGGCCTTCCAGTTCGGGGAGGAAATTCTGCGCTTCGTTACCCATGTCGGTACCTCGCGGTGAGGGGATTTACGCCAGTTCTTTCAGCAGCGCGTCGAGCGTGGTGCCGAGTTCGCTGGGCGAGGGGGAGACGCGGATGCCCGCGGCTTCCATCGCGGCGATCTTGTCTTCCGCGCCGCCCTGGCCGCCCGACACGATGGCGCCGGCATGGCCCATGCGGCGGCCGGGAGGAGCGGTACGACCGGCGATGAAGCCGACCATCGGCTTGGAGCGGCCCTTGGCAGCTTCCTGCTTGATGAATTCGGCGGCCTCTTCTTCCGCGCTGCCGCCGATCTCGCCGATCATGATGATCGACTTGGTGTCATCGTCCGACAGGAAGAGGTCGAGCACGTCGATGAAATTGGTGCCGTTCACCGGATCGCCGCCGATGCCTACTGCGGTGGTCTGGCCCAGGCCCACGGCGGTGGTCTGGTGCACCGCCTCGTAGGTCAGCGTGCCCGAGCGCGAGACCACGCCGACGCTGCCCTTGGAGAAGATCTTGCCGGGCATGATGCCGATCTTGCATTCGCCGGGGGTCAGCACGCCGGGGCAGTTGGGGCCGATCAGGCGCGACTTGGAGCCGGACAGAGCGCGCTTGACCTTGACCATGTCGAGCACGGGAACACCTTCGGTGATGGCTACGATCAGCTCGATCTCGGCGTCGATGGCCTCGAGGATGGCGTCGGCCGCGAAGGGCGGCGGCACGTAGATGCACGAAGCGGTTGCACCGGTCGCGGACTTGGCATCGGCAACGGTGTTGAATTGCGGCAGACCGAGATGATCGGTCCCACCCTTGCCCGGAGTCACGCCCGCGACCATCTGCGTCCCGTATTCGAGCGCCTGCTGCGTGTGGAAGGTGCCGGTGTTGCCGGTCATCCCCTGCGTGATGACCTTGGTATTCTTGTTTACGAGGATGGACATTTAGTTCTTCCCTAATCCGTTTTAGCGAGTGCTTATCGAGCCTCGATATTTCTTTCCCACGATACGAACCGGCGCATCAGCGGTGCGCAAAGGATAAGCAAATTTTCGACCATCAATATTCCGATGGCGAGCGTGCCTAACCCGATAAGCCCACTCTTGTTTCCGTAGACAGGCGGTGCAAATGCTTCGGTTATGAGAAGGAATGCGCACCCCACTGCAAAGAATGCAGATACAACGCGCAACGCCTTCACTCCGATCAGTTTCCAAATTAGGGTCTGCACCCCGCCGACGATGACAATCGGGCCTCCAATCAGCACAACGAGGAGTAGGATGATTTCCATCACGCCAGCGACCCGTCCAGCCCCTTGCAGGCCTCGAGCAGCTCCTCGACCGCGTCGACCGAGACCTTGAGGTTGGCTGCTTCTTCGGCAGAGAGTTCGATTTCGACCACGTCCTCGATGCCGTCCGCGCCGATCACGGCGGGGACGCCGACATAGAGGCCGTCCACGCCATATTTGCCATCGACATAGGCGGCGCAGGGCAGGATGCGCTTCTGGTCACCCAGATAGGCTTCGGCCATCGCGATAGCGCTGGTGGCGGGGGCGTAATAGGCGGAGCCGGTCTTGAGCAGGCCGACGATCTCGCCGCCGCCGCCGCGCGTGCGCTTGACGATCTCGTCGAGGCGGGCAGCGTCCACGCCCTTGATCTTGGCAAGGTCGCCCACGGGAATGCCGCTGATGGTGGAATAGGAGAGGACAGGCACCATGGTATCGCCATGGCCGCCAAGTACGAAGGCGTTCACATCCTTCACCGACACGCCGAATTCCCAGGCGAGGAAGGTGGCGAAGCGCGCGGAGTCGAGAACGCCCGCCATGCCGACCACCTTGTTGTGCGGCAGGCCGGAGAATTCGCGCAGCGCCCAGACCATGGCGTCGAGCGGGTTGGTGATGCAGATCACGAAAGCGTCGGGGGCATGTTCCTTGATGCCCGCGCCCACGGCCTTCATCACAGAGAGGTTGATGCCCAGCAAGTCGTCACGGCTCATGCCCGGCTTGCGCGGTACGCCTGCGGTGACAATGATCACGTCTGCCCCGGCGATCTCGGCATAATCATTGGTGCCGGTGATGCTGGCATCGAAGCCTTCGATCGGGCCGCACTGTGAAAGGTCGAGCGCCTTACCCTGCGGCATGCCCTCGGCAATGTCGAACAGGAC
>CAJXLD010000257.1 GCA_913055595.1 uncultured Altererythrobacter sp. | reverse complement strand
GCGCTACGAATTCCCCGATGGTCATCAGCTCGTCTGCCTGAACCTGCTGCGACCAAATACGGCAAACCATGTAGAATGCCGCCACGAACCCGCCCATGACTATGACGGAGAATGGTGCGTGGCGGGCGGAGACCTGGCCCTTTAGCAAGGCATTGATCGCCACCGACCCCAAGGCGACTCCAATGGAGAATGTCACAAGGAAAAGACTGGCCACCTCCTTGCTCGCCATCAGAACGTTCTTGGCCAGCGGCGGAAACTGAATGAACAGGACTGTTCCGATCGCCCAGAAGAAGCTGATGGCCAGGATGGCGTAGAACACCTCGCGATAATGGCAGGTCTTGCGGATCAGGGTGAAAGAGGCGCGAATGATGTGCCAGTCGATCGGCTCGGCCGGGATCATCGGTGGAGCGGAAGGAACGCTGCGACTTGTCAGATAGCCGATCACGGCGATAGCGATGACAAGAGCTGCGGCTACCTCCACATCGACAAATCCGGCTAAAATGGTGCCCGCCATGATGGCAATATACGTGCCTGCCTCCACCATGCCGGTACCGGCCAGCACTTCGTCACGCTCAAGATGCTGCGGCAGGATCGCATATTTGATCGGTCCGAAAAAGGTCGAGTGGACACCCATGGCAAATAGCGCGATCATCATCAGGGGGATCGCCAGAAGTTGCGTGAGCAAGCCCATATACGCCAAAATCAGGCCCGTTGCGCCGACGCTCATGATTGCAATTTCGGCCATTTTCACTGCGCGGATGATCACCGCCTTGTCGCGCATGTCCGCCAATTGACCGGCCAACGCGGAAAGCACGAAAAAGGGCAGGATGAAGACGGCAGAGGCTACTCCGCTGAATACGGTCTCCTGCTCTGCCGAGTTGTAGACCGAGTAGACAACGAACAGCACCATGGCGTTCTTGTAGAGATTGTCATTAAACGCATTGAGCAGCTGGGTGGCGAAAAGCGGTGCAAATCGCCTCTGCTTGAGCAGGTGGGTAGAGGTAAGCATGTAACTGTTTCGGGACCCTTTGCCGTCTCTCTCGCGCCCAGCCTTACCCTGCTGGGCCGGACAAACAAGCAAGCTCTCCTCTTTTTTGCCGATCGATTAGGGGCTAAGTGTCGGGGTCTATGTTGTCGTTACCCAATATCCTTACACTGTCGCGCATCGCCATGATCCCCTTGCTGGCCGCACTCCTGTGGTGGCCTGGGTGGGAAATCGGCTATCTCGCCGCCTTTGCGCTCTACAGCGTGATGGGCGTAACTGATTATTTCGACGGCATGCTCGCCCGCCAGAGCGGCACGGTATCGAAGCTGGGCATCTTCCTCGATCCCATTGCCGACAAGATCATGGTCGCCTCTGTCATCCTTGTGTTGACTGCCATGGGCGTGTTGCGCGGGCCTTATGTGGGCGATGCGCATGTGATTGCGGGCATGATTATCCTCATCCGCGAGATTGCCGTATCGGGCCTGCGTGAATTCCTTGGCGGACTTCAGGTCTCGGTGCCGGTCAGCAAGCTCGCCAAGTGGAAGACGACATGCCAGATCATCGCCTTGGGCTCGCTGATCCTGGGGCAGGGCATGCCCTGGTGGAATGTCGAGGCGGGCGGCATCATCCACAATGTGCCACACACGGTAGGCCTCGTGACCTTGTGGGGCGCGGCGATCCTGACCCTAATAACCGGTTGGGATTATCTGCGCGTTGGTTTGAAGCATATGGATTGAGGTGGCTCGCCCCGGTGCAACAAGGGCGTTTCCCTCGGTCAGGCAAAAGGGCTTGGGGACGTATCGACCCTGATCTCTGCGGGTAGCGAGCCGATAATGTCTCCGTCTGCCTGAACCTCTGCATTTCCTTGGCTGACAATTTCGATGTGGCGGCAAGCCAGCGCAATGACGCCAGGGCGATCTTCCGGCCTGCGGCCGCGAACGAGGTCTAGCGTGAAATTGAAAAAGTCCCTCCTGCGTGCATTCTCGAGCATGACTACGTGGAGCAAGTCGTCCGTCAGTCTTGCAGCAGGTGCGAAACTCCATGGGCCTGCAAAATAGCGCCCTTTGGCGATGTAGATGGCCTCGCATGCGTGTTCACGACCATCGATATGCACACGCAGTCTTGGTCGCTGCCATTGGAACAGTGACCGTATGAATGCCACCGCATAGGCGCTCCGACCGATCAGGCGCTTCAATTTGGCTGAATGACCGGAGATCGCCCGACATTCCGGACCAATGCTGGCGCATGTCAGGAACGTCTCGTCGTTGAAAGATGCGGTATAGTGATGGCGGGAGGCGTTGTTTCCGAGCACGCGCCGCACAAATTCGGTCGGGTTGCGCGGATAGGCTGCTTCCCTTGCAACGAGATTGATGGTCCCAGCAGGATATTGGGCCACTGGAATTGAAGAGCGTGTTGCGCGCAATGCAGCGATTGCGTGGCGCAATGTCCCGTCGCCACCGGCAACACACAGATGCGTTGCTGCCGGGTCTATGCTTGCGTATGATCGGCGCGAATTTTCAGTAAGTGTTGTAGTGGCGCCCGCATCTTCCAGCGCCTTACGCAAAGTCTCGATCCGTCGAGGCGAGTAGGTCCCGGAATCAGGATTGAACAGGATCTGGACGCAAGCCTGCATCGGACGATCCGAGCGCTAACCCGCCCGCAATTCCTGCGCCAACAGCCGGAATTCTTCCGCACGCGGCGAGTTCTGGCGCCAGATCAGTGCTATTTCGCGGCTGGTGTGTTTGCCTTTGAGGGGGCGGGCAACCACGTTGGTATCGTGCAATATACCCGCTTCGATTGCCATTTCGGGCAGCATGGTGAGGCCGAGGCCATTATCGACCATTTGGACCAAAGTGTGCAGGCTGGTTCCGATCATGGTGGCGCTGGCGCGCATTTCCGGGCGGTTGCAGGCGGCGAGCGCGTGTTCCTTCAAGCAATGCCCGTCTTCCAGCAGCATCAGCCGCCCTTCATCGATCATCGCTGGCGGAATTTCTTCAGGCGGATCGCGCGGATCATCCTTTGGAAAGGCGACGTAGAGCTGGTCCTCACAGATCGTCTCCCGCTCCACTTCGCCGGTGGCGAAGGGCAGGGCCAGGAGCACACAATCCGCGCGTCCGTGGTGGAGCGATTCCACCGCGTGGTCGGAGGTCTCTTCGCGCAGGAACAGCTTCAGCTGCGGGCGTTCCTGGCGCAGGCGCGGGAGGATGCGCGGAAGGAGAAAAGGCGCAATGGTGGGGATCACGCTCATGCGCAATTCGCCCGAGAGGGGCTTGCCGGCGGCTTGAACCAGATCGGACAGCTCTTCGGCCTCGCGCAAGAGGCGATGCGCCTTGTCCACCACCTGGTTGCCCAGCGGCGTGAAGCGAACCACGCGGCGGCTGCGCTCGACAAGCGTTACGCCAAGGAGCGATTCCAGCTCGCGAATACCGGCGGAAAGGGTGGACTGCGAAACGAAGCAGCTATCTGCAGCGCGTCCGAAATGCCCATGTTCATGTAGTGCGACAAGATATTGCA
>CAJXLD010000256.1 GCA_913055595.1 uncultured Altererythrobacter sp. | reverse complement strand
CGCGTGCTTGAATATATGCAGACCGCCTTCGGTCCCGATGGTGCGAATATCGGCCTGCTGACCAACCACATGCAGTTCCAGCCCATCGTCAACGTTGCGCCCGATGGCAGGACCGGCTGGATCCGCAGCCGCGCCTATGTGATGGCGAATAGCGGCTGGGGCCTACCACTCTATGAGGACCAGTTCGAAAAGGGCGAGGATGTCGTCTGGCGGATGAGCCGCCTGACCGGCCCCTTCACCATGTATACCAATTGGGATGGCTGGGGCGAAAACGCGCTCAACAATACCTGGCCGGACAAGTTCGATCCGCCGCCGGATATTCCGCCGAGCACGGTTTACCTGACCTATCCGGCCTATTACATCATACCTTTCCACTACCCGAACCCGGTGACGGGTGAGGTGTTCCAGCCGGATACGGGTTGGGTTGGTGCCTATCACCGCCCACCGGGTACGCCGGAACAGGTGGAAAGCCTTACGGTTGGCCGGCAGGCTGACGGATCACAACCCATCGCTCTGCCTCCGCGAGACTGAGAGACATGAAGACCAGATTGAAGACTGCCCTCCTGACCGGGCTTGCATTTACCCTTGCCAGTTGCACCACAGCGAGCAGCGAAAATGCGGCTCTCACCGCAGCCGCCAGCAACCAGGACCAGTTGGCCAGTCCTGCGGCGGGTGAGTGGACCAGCGACGGGCGCGATTACACCGCGCAGCGCTACAGCCCGCTGACGCAGATCAATGCCGGCAATGTCGATCAACTCGGCCTCGCCTGGTATGCCGACCTCGACACCTATCGCGGGGTGGAGGCAACGCCGCTTTATGCCGATGGGGTGATCTACAATACGCTCAGCTGGAACATCACCACCGCTTACGATGCGCGTACCGGTGAAGTTCTCTGGACCTATGACCCGAAGACCATGCGCGAATTCGGCCGTTATGCCTGTTGCGAACCGGTCAGTCGCGGCCTCGCCATGCATGGCAACAAGATCATTATCGCCACGCTGGACGGGCGGCTGATTGCGCTGGACAAGGATACTGGCACAGAGCTGTGGTCCACCCGCACTTTCGAACTCGATAGCGGTTATGCCTATTCGATCACCGGCGCGCCGCGCGTGTTTGGCGACAAGGTGGTGGTCGGCCAGTCGGGCGGCGATCTGGGCGTGCGCGGTTTCGCTTCCGCCTACGATGTCGAGACGGGCGAGCAGGTGTGGAAGTTCTTCCTCACGCCCAATCCCGATGACATGCCCGATGGCGAGGCATCGGACAGTGCGCTCGACATGATGCGTGCGACATGGTCCGACGAAGGGATGTGGCGCGAACTGGGCGGTGGTGCCAATCCGTGGGATGCTATCGCCTACGATCCCGATCTCAACCTTGTCTATGTCGGCACAGGTAATTCGGTGCCGCATGCGCGCTTCTACCGTTCGAATGATGAGGGCGATAATCTCTTCGTCTGTTCGATCGTCGCGCTCGATGCCGACAGTGGCGAATATCGCTGGCACTACCAGATGAACCCGGGCGAGGAGTGGGACTGGACCTGCACCGCCAGCATGATCAGCGCCGATCTGAAGATCGATGGCGAGATGCGCCAGGTGCTGATGCAGGCGCCCAAGAACGGTTTCTTCTACGTGCTCGACCGTGCAACGGGCGAATTCATCAGCGCCGAGGCACATGTGTACCAGAACTGGAACGAGGGCTTTGACGCAAACGGTCGCCCCATCACCAGCGAGGCTGTGCGCTATGATGAGACGCCCAAGCTGGTCGCGCCGGGGCCGGGCGGGGCGCATAACTGGTTCCCCATGGCCTTCAGCCCACGTACGGGCCTTGCCTATTTTCCTGCGTACCAGTCGGCCTTCGTCTATGCACGGCAGCCCGGCTGGGAGCCGCAACCGTACCGCTCGAACAGCGGCTGGGGTGGCTATACGGGTGAGGCCGGGCGGATTCGCGGTGAGCTGATGGCACAAGCGAACGAAATGGAGGCCACATGGCTGGCCGCCTGGGATCCTGTGCGGCAGGAAATGGCATGGAAAGTCGAGCTGCCGCGCCATGGCAATGGCGGGGTGATGGTCACGGCGAGCGATCTGGTCTTCGAAGGAACCACCAAGCAGACCTTCACCGCATTCGACGCGCGCAATGGCAATGTGTTGTGGGAATACCCGACACAAAGCGCGCCGGTGGCAGGTGCGATCACTTACGAGCTCGACGGTGAGCAATATATCGCGGTCAATGCCGGTTGGGGCGGTGGCGCTGCGCAGATCGAGCGTGGTGCGGGTATCGAAATGCCGCGTGCGCCTGCCCGCCTTCTGGTGTTCAAACTGGGCGGGACGCTAGAGCTTCCACCGCTGGCCGAGGATGCCTCGGCTCCGCCCGAACCGCCTAGGCTGACTGCAACCGAAGAGGTCGTGGCGCAGGGGCGCGAGCTGTATCATCAGATCTGCTCGGTCTGTCACGGCCAGAACGCCATGGGCGGTGTCGCGGATTTGCGGCACCTCGATCGCGAGACGCATGAAAAATTCAACCAGATCGTGCTCGAAGGGCTCTATCTGGAGAAGGGCATGGCAAGCTTCTCCGACCTGCTGACACCTGAAGAGGCCGAGGCGATCCATCATTACCTGATTGCGCGCGCCAACGAAGACTGGGGGCGCTGACAAGCCTGCCTTCCGTCGCGGGGCGGAATCGAATTGAGACGTGTATCCTCCCCTCCCCTTGGGGAGGGGCCGGGGGTGGGGGCTCGACGCGAGATGGGGAGAAACCCATCCTAACCCTTCCCCACGGGGGAAGGGCTATTTCAGGACGAGCAAATAGACCGCTTTCAGGTTGCCTCAGCGCCGCACTGCGACCGCGCCATCCCCCACCACGGCAAATGCTGCCCAGTAGAAGGGGTGCGAAGTATCGGCATCGTCCATCAGCGCGAGCTGTGAGCGACGCAGCGCCTCTGCTGTTCCCACGCCCTGCCCGCTTTCGAAGAAGCCGGATATGAGCCTTCCCGTGGCGTCGTAATCATCGGGCACCGGCCAGTGGCTCGCCACCACGGTTCGTCCGCCGGCCCCGACGAAGGCGCGGACCAGACCGTCGAGTGCGAAATCGCCGCCGGTGCTCACGCCCGCTTCGCGCGCTGCCACCAATCCGCCACGGCTTGCGGTGTTGCATGCCGAAAGGATCACCAGGTCCGCATCGATCTGCAGGTCAAAGATCTCGGCGAAGGACAACAGGCCGTCCGAATCCGCATCGCCAAAGCTGGTCAGCAGCGCCGGGCGCGGAGGGCAGTCCAGATCAGGCGCGGTGACGAGGCCATGGGTGGCGAAATGGAGGATGCGATATTCGTCAAGGCTCTCCATCTCCCTCAGCCGCGTATCGGTGAAGTCGCCCCCGGTCAGCAGGGTGGCTGCTTCGCCGTCGGCCCGCAGCACCTGGCTGGCGCGGTACAACTCGGCGTCGGGAATGGGATTGTCCCAGGTAACCGGCGACCAGGAGCAACGTTCGGCAAACTGTCCCGGACGCGTGCTGCCC
>CAJXLD010000255.1 GCA_913055595.1 uncultured Altererythrobacter sp. | reverse complement strand
AGGAAATTGTTGTGTATCCATATGCGCGCGCCTGAATTGGCGGCCTCGCCCAACCCGCCGCAGCCGCAGAAAGCCTGGTTCTGCGCGATCTCGTTGGGATGGTGGATTTCGCGATGGTCGATCCCGCCCGTATGGATATCGAAGGGAAAGCCGAGCAATTTGCCGCTCATCACCGAACATTCGAGATGCCAGCCAGGCGCGCCCTTGCCCCAAGGTGAATCCCATTCCATCTGCCGCTTTTCACCGGCAGGTGTCTTGCGCCAGATAGCGAAGTCGGCGGCATTGCGCTTGCCCTCGACAGTATCGATGCGGCCTTCGCCCTCTTCGGTGACCGCGCGCGCCAGCCGCCCGTAATCCTCCACGCTCGCAACATCGAAATAGAGGCCGCTGTCGAGCTCGTAGCAGTGCTTATCCGCGATGCTCTTCGCGAAATCCAGCATGTCCTCGATATAGTCGGTGGCGATGGACCATTCGGCCGGCTGGCGGATATTGAGCGCCTTCACATCGGCCCAGTATGCCTCGGTATAATGCCTCGCGATGTCCCAGATCGACTGCGCGCGCTCCGCAGCCATCTTCTCCATCTTGTCCTCACCCTCATCCGCATCGTCGGTCAGGTGCCCGACATCGGTGATGTTGATGATGTGAGTGAGCTTGTAGCCCTTCCAGCTCAGCGTCCGGCCCAGCAGGTCCGCAAAGACATAGGCGCGCATATTGCCGATATGCGGGTAATTATAGACCGTCGGCCCGCAGGTATAGACGCGTGCCTCATGCGGATGGACGGGCTGGAAATCCTCCAGCTTGCGAGTCAGCGAATTGAACAGGTGCAGAGGCGTGGTCATGGTGTGGCGCTTTGGCGGGAATTGGCCTTGGTGGTCAAGCGCTGGCTATTCCCACTCCGCCAATTGCACACCGACGAGGTCCCAGCCGAGCCCGTCGCGCTCGAACACCATCACCGGGCCATCGCTGCCGTCCTCGTAGGTGGAGACCCCACGAAACGCGTCGAGACCGTCGCGCTCGACATCCCATGAGAGCTTCTGCCCGCGAGACCCTTCCGGCACCATTTGCGAAGTGAAGCCGCCAACGGTGACGACATTGGCAAGGCCTTGCGGGGTCACGGCAACCTCGATGGCGCTCTCTGCAAGTTCTCCCGCGATCGCCCCTCCGATCTGCGTCAACAGCCCTTCATCCTCAGTCCGCGCGTCAATCGCCTCGCGCATCTGCGCCTGCGTACCCTCGCGAAGCTGTTCGAAATCGATGCGCTCTTCCAGCTCCGCCAGATCGCGATCCTTGGCGGCATCGACGATCCCCTTCATCGCCAGCCATGGTGAAGCGAGATACCAGCCGCCGAAAAGGAGGGCCGCCAGTGAAATTAGGAAAGCAAGTTTCCGCATCACTCCACCTCGAACAAGTCCGCCAGCTGCTCGATAATCGTGCCGCCGAGCTGTTCGACATCCATGATCGTCACCGCGCGCTTGTAATAGCGGGTCACGTCATGGCCGATGCCGATGGCGACGAGCTGGACTGGACTCTGCCTCTCGATCCAGTCGATCACCTTGCGCAAATGCGTTTCGAGATAGCCGGCATTGTTCACGCTGAGCGTGGAATCGTCGACCGGCGCGCCGTCGGAGATCACCATCAGGATGCGGCGGTCTTCGGGGCGGGCGAGCAGGCGGTCATGCGCCCAGAGCAGCGCCTCGCCGTCGATGTTTTCCTTCAGCAACCCTTCGCGCATCATCAGGCCAAGGTTGCGGCGCGCGCGGCGCATCGGATCATCGGCCTTTTTGTAGATGATGTGGCGCAGGTCGTTGAGGCGGCCGGGGTGCTGCGGCTTGCCATCGGCGAGCCAGCGCTCGCGGCTTTGCCCGCCCTTCCACGCGCGCGTGGTGAAGCCGAGGATTTCGACCTTCACGCCGCAACGTTCGAGCGTGCGCGCCATGATGTCCGCGCTGATCGCGGCGATGGAGATCGGCCGCCCGCGCATCGAGCCGGAATTGTCGATCAGCAGGGTGACGACCGTGTCCTTGAATTCCTGGTCGCGCTCCACCTTGTAGGACAGCGAATGACCGGGGCTGACGACCACGCGGGCGAGCCTTGCGGCATCGAGCAGGCCCTCTTCCTGGTCGAAATCCCAGCTGCGGTTCTGCTGCGCCATCAGCCGCCGCTGGAGGCGGTTGGCGAGCCGCGTCACCACACCCGCAAGGCCCGCCAGCTGGCTGTCGAGATAGGCGCGCAGCCGGTCCAGCTCCTCGTAATCGCACAGGTCCTGCGCTTCGACCACTTCGTCAAAAGCGGTCGTGAACACCTTGTAATCGAAGGTTTCCGGCAGGTCGGTCCAGGGTCGGTTGGGGCGAACGGGCATCATACCCTCCTCGCCCTCGTCGCCCGGCTCGCCCTCGGTCATTTCGGTTTCTTGCTCGACCTGCTCCGTCTCGTCGGATTCGCCCTCGCCGTCACTCTGCTCGCCGGCGATCTGCTGTTGCTTGCTGTCCTGGTCGATCTGGTCGTCATCGCCGTCCTGATCGCTCTGGTCCTCGCCGTCCTCATCCTCACCCGAATCGTCTTCGGCTTCGTCGGGCTCGTCCTGCGTGTGAACCAGTTCGAGATGGCGCAGCATGTCGATGGAAAGCGACTGGAAGGCCTTCTGGTCATCCAGCGACAGCGCCAGCCGTTCGAAATCATCCCCCGCACGCTGCTCTATCCAGTCGCGCACCAGTTCCACGCCCTGCTCCGCTACGGCAGGGACCGGCTGGCCGGTCAACTTCTCGCGCAGCAGCAGCGCCAGCGCGGTCTGCACCGGCACTTCCTCGGCAGTTTCGGCGCGGGTAATGGGATCGGCGGCCATGCGCACATCCATCGAGGCATCGAGATTCTCACGCATGCCGGCGAAATTATTCGCCCCGAGCGCCTCGTAACGGATCATTTCCACCGCATCGTAACAGGCACGCGCGGCAGGCTCGATCGGCGCATTGCGCATGTGCAGCGCATCGTTGTGATGGCGCATGCGTAGCGCGAAACTGTCGGCGAAACCGCGCGCCTCCGCAGCCTGTTCTGCTGGCAAGGCCCGACCCGGCATGGGCACCCGAATATTCTTGCCCTGCAGCGTGGGCGCTTCGGCTGTCCAGCCCACCTCCGCCTCCGGCTCGTGCCCGATGGCGCGCGCGGCACCGGTCAGCGCGAGCTTGAAGCGATCAAGGGGAGATTCGTTGGCCATTTCCGCCCGCTATAGAGCCTGACGCGGCAAGCGAAACCCTGTCCTGCCCGGATCGCGGCCTCATGCTTCGAGGATGTCATCGCTTTTCTCGCCTCCCGCGCTTGCAGCCTCGCACTCTCACCGCCCATATCGGCATGACCATGAACCGCGTCCGCCTGCTCATATTCAACGCCGCGCTTGGCCCGCTCGATTACCGCGTGCCCGAAGGGATGGACGTGCAATTTGGCTCGGTCGTGGTTGCCCCTCTGGGTCCAAGACAGATCATCGGCATCGTCTGGGATCCGGAGCATATGCCGGCGGATTC
>CAJXLD010000254.1 GCA_913055595.1 uncultured Altererythrobacter sp. | reverse complement strand
CGACAGAGAGGTAGCCTTGCTCCTCCAACGGATGGCGCGGCAGGTCATGCTCCTCGAAATAGGCCTCAAGGTCTTGCTTGCCCCAATCGCCCAAAGGATTGATCTTGAGACGGCCTTCCTCAATCTCGAAACGCGGCAGGTTCTCGCGCGTGACCGACTGGAATGCCTTCCGTCCGGAAATCCATGCATCGAGCCCTTGTTTGGCTCGCGCAAGCGGCTGGACCTTGCGGATATCGCAGCAGCCATCCGGATCCCAGCTCCAGCGCAGGCCGTTGTCGTCCTTGGCCTTGAGCAGTTCGGGATCAGGCTGGACAACGGAGGAGTTCTGCAGGCCCAACCGTTGGGTCAGCGTTTCACGATATTCCAGCGTTTCGGGAAACATCTTCAGCGTATCGACAAATACGACGGAGGTGGAGGGATCGGCCTGCGCCACAAGGTGCAGCAGAACGGCGCTCTCCGTGCCGAAGCTCGAAACCACAGCGACCTTGCCAAGAGAACCCTCGGCGAAAAGCTCGGCCAGCATTGTGCCCGCATCCACGCCTTCAAAGCGTGCGTTGAGGCGATCGGCATCGGCCTGCGTAAAGGCAGGTGCGGTGTCGATTACATCTCTCTGGCGGGGCAGCGGATCGGCCTCAGCCATGGCGCAATTTCCAGATCGGCTCGCGACCGTCACCTGTAGCCTGGTAGACGTGGGGCCAGCGGGAAAACGTCGCTTCGACATCGGCCTCGTTCAGCTTCTTTTCGGGTGCAAAGGCATCAAATCCGCAGCGGCGCATAAGTGCCACCTGGTCCACCAGAACCTCGCCCACGGCGCGCAATTCGCCCGTAAATCCGGCTTCGCGAAGGATGCGCGCGGCGGAATAGCCGCGACCGTCGGTGAAAGCAGGGAAGTTCACTTCGACGAGCGACAGGCGATCCAGATAGGGTAGAAGGTCGCGCGCATCGTCGCCGGGTTCGATCCGCACGGCCTGCGCATTGGTCTGGTCCTTGAAGGAATCGACAGTCACGGCCGGAACCGAAATCACCTCGTCATCGCGGAAGCGGAACTGCACGTCATCGGGGCTGGTCCAATCCCCATTCTCGTTCTGGTCAGCCATAAAGCGCCTCCTTGAAGGGATCCATGCCGATGCGGCGATAGGTATCGAGGAAGCGCTCGCCATCCTCGCGGTTGGAAAGGTAGACATCGGTGGCCTTCTCCACCGCATCCACGATGCCGTCCTCGTCAAAGCCGGGACCGGTGATCTTGCCGAGCGAAGTGTCCTCCGCCTCGCAGCCGCCGAGCAGGAGCTGGTAATTCTCCTTGCCCTTCCGATCGACGCCAAGGATGCCGATGTGGCCGGCGTGGTGATGACCGCAAGCGTTGATGCAGCCCGAAATCTTCAGCTTGAGCTGGCCCAGTTCCCCAGCCTTGCCATTGGCTGCAAAACGTTCGGAAATCTTCTGCGCGACCGGGATCGAACGGGCATTGGCCAGGCTGCAATAATCGAGGCCGGGGCAAGCGATTATATCGTCAATCTGATCGAGATTGGGTGTGCCAAGGCCAGCTTCCTCAAGTTTGCTCCACAGCTCATGCAGGCGACCGATCTCGACATGCGGCAGCACGATGTTCTGCGCATGTGTGACGCGGCACTCGTCGAAACTGTATTCCCTGGTCAACGCGGCCATCAGGCGGATCTGGTCGGCCGAAGCATCGCCCGGAATGCCGCCTGTAGGCTTGAGGCTGATCGTCGCGGAGACATAGCCCGGCACCTTGTGCGCGTGCGTATTGCGGTCCACCCACAGGGCAAAATCAGGATCGCTGCGGTCTAGTTCCTCGGTGAGGCCACTCTTGAAGTCCGGATCGGCGAAATAGGCCTTGATCCGTTCCAGTTCGGCCAACGGAGGCTCGATACCCTGATCCAACAGAAGAGCGAATTCCTCTTCCACCTGGCGGGCATATTCGTCTGCGCCCAGTTCGTGGACCAGGATCTTGATGCGTGCCTTGTACTTGTTGTCGCGCCGACCATATCGGTTATAAACACGCAAACATGCTTCCGAATAGGTTATAAGTTGGTCGAGCGGCACGAAGTCGCGGATCAGCGGGCCGATCATGGGCGTGCGGCCCATCCCACCGCCGACATAGAAGGCGCAGCCAATCTCTCCGGCATCATTCTTCACCATGCGGATGCCGATATCGTGCAGGCGCATCGCCGCGCGATCGGTTTCACTGGCGATCACGGCAATCTTGAACTTGCGCGGCAGGGCGAGGAATTCCGGGTGGAAACTCGACCACTGGCGCAGCAGTTCTGCATAGGGGCGGGGGTCGATCAGTTCGTCGGCAGCGGCACCGGCATAATGGTCCGAACTGATGTTGCGGATGCAATTGCCGCTGGTCTGGATGGCATGCATTTCGACCTTGGCGAGGTCCGCCAGGATGTCGGGTGCATCTTCCAGCTTGATCCAGTTGTACTGGATGTTCTGGCGGGTGGTGAAGTGGCCATAGCCGCGGTCATACTTGTCCGCGATGTCGCCCAGGGCATGCATTTGCGCGGAGTTGAGCGTGCCATAGGGCACGGCGACGCGCAGCATATAGGCGTGCAATTGGAGATAGAGGCCGTTCTGCAGTCGCAGCGGGCGGAAATGCTCCTCTGCCAAAGTGCCTTCAAGGCGGCGACGCGTCTGGTCGCGGAATTCCTCCACGCGGGCGTCGACCATGGCCTGATCGTATTGGTCGTATTTGTACATGTCAGATCACCCAGTTGAGCGCTTCGGGTTCGGCGGGCTTGAGAGTGAGATCGGGCCGCACGGTGGGGCCTAGGGCGCGGACGCGATCCTTGATATGTGCAGGGCGGACCTTGCCGTCTGCATCGAGCTCGGCATCGATGGCATAGGGAACGTTGACGCGCCGGGCGGCCTCTTCGCGGCCCATGATCTCGTCAGCCTTGTCGCCGACATCCACGGCATCTTCGACATGGATCGACCAGTCCCGGCCGGTCCACCAGATGACCGCACCTGATTTCAGATCGTTTCCGGTGAGGATCTTCACTGTTCTTCCACTCCGATTGAGAAGGTCGCGGCCTGCGCGACGATGTCTGCCGTCACCTCACCGATCACGATAAGGGCGGGGCTTTTCACTTTTTCGCGTTCGACCAGCTCGGCCAATGCAGCGAGCGGGCCACGCAGCACACGCATTTCGGGCCGCGCGGCGTTTTCGATCACCGCCAGAGGCATGTCGGGCGCAAGACCATCAGCCATCAACTTCTCGGCGATCTGCGGCGCGGTCTTGACGCCCATGTAGATCACCAGAGTACGGCCCTTTCCGGCGAGGCCGGCCCAATCCTGTTCGGACAAGCCCTTGCACTGGCCGGCCACGAAACTCACCACGCTGGCATGGTCGCGATGGGTCAGCGGAATTTGCGCCGCCGCAGCGGCTCCATTGGCTGCGCTGATACCGGGGACGACTTCCACGGGTACGCCTGCCGCGTGGGCAGCTTCTGCCTCTTCGCCACCACGCCCGAAGATGAAGGGATCGCCGCCTTTGAGGCGGACA
>CAJXLD010000253.1 GCA_913055595.1 uncultured Altererythrobacter sp. | reverse complement strand
GCAAAGCAAGATTGCCGCCCATGGGTACACCCCAACGATAGGCTTCGCCTGCCCAGTCAGCCGAATTGGCGAAGAAGGAAGGATCGTCCCATCCGGCAAACAGTCTTACCCGCATGCGCGGTCCGGAGGTGGCGAAAGTCTCACGTCGCTGGAAGGCGGCAAAGAGGGCCTCGCGCGTATTTTGATCTGCCCAGACACCGGTAAGACCCGCAGCCGAGAGATTGGCCAGTGGGCTGCCCAGCACCGGCGAAAGGTCCTGAATGATGGTTGCGGCCTGGGAATGGTCGTCTGACAGGCCGAGCGCGCCGGGATAATTGTCTTCCTCGGTCGAAGAGGCGCCCGAATGATAGTCCGATGCCCCTACAAAACCCTGCTCATACGGGTTCACCCCAAGCGCTTCGGCCAGCTCCATGCCGCGCGCTAGGCCCGTGCGTACATAATTGGCGGCAAGATCGCCGTCCGAATCGAGCAATTCGAACCCGGCAAACTCGTCATCGGGCGAAAGTTCGGGACGCGTTTCGCTTGTGCCCTTGATCTGGCTGATCTCAACCAACGGCTCGTTCGCGGCACGACGCGCGGCATAGTCAGCGCTCATCGGCGCGCCGAAGGTATCGAGATAGCTATAGGCGTTGCCACCCGACAGATTGGTGTTGTGCGGGATCATCACGCTATCGATGCCATTGGCCCGATTGTCTTCGGCATAGGCCCACAAAGCCTCGTGGTGCGGGCTGTCGGTCGCAGCAAATGGCATCGCGGGATAATTCGGACCGCGGAAGATCACATTGCGGTGCATATGGCCTACCGATGCCCCTCCGGTGGGGGAATATTCAAACGCCACAAATGAGGTAAACTTGCCCGGATCGTTATGCCGTTCTGCTGCAGCGATGATGTCCTGCCATGCGTGATAGGTGCGCGCTGGATTGGTAAACCCCTCGGTCGGCACACCGCGCAGGCCGGCCACGGCAATGCCGAACAGCTCCATCATGGTGTCGCCGCCTTCATGCGCTATCAGCCGCTGCCATTCCTCATCTTCGATTGGTGGATCGATTTCGCCCGCCATCGCCGCGCGGACATTGCCCAGATATTCGGCGTGATCGGTTACAGCGAGAAAATCGAGCGGCGCATTTCGCTGGATCATACGACCAAGATAATCGACCGCCTCGCCCTTGGCATAAAGATAGGCATCGTCAGGCGTGGTGTTGGTTTTGGCAGCCGCTGCATCGAGCGAATAGGAAGTATGAAGATGGAGATCGCCGAAATAGACTTGCCTGTCTCCAGTGTTGAGCAGGCTGGGCGCTTGGTCGGAAGTCGGCGCTTGTCCGTCATTCTGGCTGCACCCCGCAAATGCCGCTGCAGACAAGGCTGCACATAGCATCGCAAAACAACGATTGAAGCTCGCCATAAAACTCTCCCCTGCCGGTATCGCCCGGTTGGACGATCCCTGCAGGGGAGTGTGAAGGTTTTCAAGACATAGGACAACGCCTATGCCGAGCAATAATGCCCGGATTATGGCTGCTCTCAGGCAGCTTCACGAATGCTTGCCAGGAAGCCTTCCACCTGTGTCTTGAGAACTGCAGCCTGTTGCTCCAGCTCGGTAGAGGAGGATAGCACCTGCGACGCAGCAACACCGGTAGTTTGCGAAGTCGCCTGAACCTTGCCGACACTGCCGGAAACTTCTTCAGTGCTACGCGCTGCCAGATCAATGCTGCGTGCCAGATCCTGGCCAGCGATCGACTGCTGGTCCACAGCTGCCGCGATCGAAATGGAAGTTTCCTCCAGCTCGCGGATCTGCTTCATGATGGCTTGCAGCGCATTGACGCTCTCGGTCGTCTTGTCCTGCATGGAACGGATCTGTTCCGCCACTTCTTCGGTGAACTTGCCAGTTTGTGTCGCCAGCTCCTTCACTTCCGATGCAACAACGGCAAAGCCGCGTCCAGCCTCGCCGCCGCGAGCCGCCTCGATCGAAGCGTTAAGTGCAAGCAAGTTGGTACGCTGGGCAATGGAAGAGATCATTTCCACGACCTGGCCGACCTGCGCGGCGGACTCGGTCAAGGCGGAAATGGTTGTGTCGGCATTGGATGCTGCATCGGTAGCCTTGCGTGCCAATTCGGCAGAGGTCGAGGCCTGACGGCTAATCTCGCCAATCGACATCGCAAATTCATCGCTAGCTGCCGCAGCGGCGGTTACGCCGGCGGATGCCTCACCAATACTGTTGGACACCTCGCCCGTCTGGTGCGTTGCGCGATCTGCCGCTTCGGCCATTTCCGTGGCAGTCGACTGAAGCTGGCTGGTCGCTGCTGCAACACCACCAACAACCTCGCTGACAGAGCGTTCGAACTTTTCGGCCAGATCCTTGAGCACGCGATCACGCTCTCCGCGCGATGCTTCGCGTTCGGTGCGCATCTGGTCATACTTGTGGGCGGCGCTCTTGATGACCTCAAGTGCTCGCGCCATGTCGCCGATTTCATCCTCACGATCCATGAAAGGAACGTCCACTTCGCGATTGCCGTCGGCAAGTTCCAGCATTGCAGCGCTGACGCCTTCGACCGGTTTTACGAACTGTTCACGCACAAGCTTGCGACCCAACAGCGTATTCGCCACTGCGCCCAGGCCGATCATGAAGACCACGCCGAACAACAGGTTCATCAACCACAGGCCGGAACCTTCCATGTCTGCAGTGACATTGCCGAACTGTTCCATCACGCGATTGTTCAGGTCCGAAGCCGCGACATTGGCTGCGTAGTGAGCTTCGGCCATGGCATCAGCCTGGTCGATTTCCACAAAGGTACGGTCGAGTTCGGCAATCGCGGCAGCAAGCCCGTCAATCTCGTTGGTCGGCATATAGCCTTCTTCCAGCACCGTAGCGCGCAATTCCTGCGTATCTTGTGCCGCCGCATCAAGCGTAGCCCGCGCGGATTCCAGCGTAGAGCTCTGGCCATCCTCTAGATAGAAGCCATAGGTGACTTGGGCATCGTAAACCGTGCGGTCGATGACCCCAAGATCACGCATGCCCTGCGAGATTACCGCAGATTCATCTGCCCGGTTGCCAATCCAATTCAACCCGACAACGGCAACTAGGGCGAGAGCCAGCGTGAGCGAAGTCGAGACGCCAAACAGCCATCTCATCTTCTTCGCAATCGACCCGCGCATGAACCAATCGAAGCTTTTCGGACCCTCAGACATATTTATACCCTGCAGCTTTCTGCTTGTTGGAGTTTCGTTAGGGCTATTTGCCCACCATATGGTTTACAACTGGTTTACCTTGGCGTTTTTGATCGGTGGCGACGAGGTTACTGACGTCATCGGCAGCAACAGGACGGTAGTAGAGCCAGCCCTGCATCTGGTCGCAGCCGGCCGCACGGACCATGTCCGCCTGTGCCTCGGTTTCGACGCCTTCGGCGGTCACGTCCATGTGCATGGCCCGAGCGACTGCAATGCTGGAAACCATCATGGCGCGAGAGCCATCGTCAGTCGCCGAATCGACGATCATGGAGCGGTCCAGCTTGAGCTTCTCGAAGCGGAATTTGCGCAGGAAGCCGATCGAGGCATA
>CAJXLD010000252.1 GCA_913055595.1 uncultured Altererythrobacter sp. | reverse complement strand
AAGCATCTTGCCTTCGTTCGAAGAGTAGCCGACCCAGGTCGACACGCCGATGGCCTTGCCGTCTGCATTACGAACTTCGTCAAACGGGTGCATGGCATAAACGGCACTCGGGAATTCGAAGTACTTGGCGCGGTCACCCTCGGCAAAAAGCGAGGAAAGCACACGCATCATATCTTCATTGTCGAGGGCCAGCGTAACCTTCTGCTTGTGGGTTTCGCCAGCCATCTTTTCAAGGGCTTCACGACCCACGAAGTCGTGGTCGAACTTCACGATGTGGCCATAGCCGATATCCCACGGCGTGAGGTAGTAGCCTTCGATGCTGTCGGGAACATAGGAACCGCCGATGGAGCACATGCCGGCATAGGACTTGCCGTCGGCCCACTGGCGGAAGTCCTTCATCATCTGGCTGTCGCCAGTGTAGAATGCGGGCAGCGGCGAAGGCAGCCAGCCGGATTCCAGCGTGTTGGACGAATAGGCACGACCGCCAACCAGTTCGAGACCGAAGTCCTTGCCGGCTTCGACCAGGGCGGAGTGGACGCCTTCATAGTCGGCCCAGGGGCCGAACAGTTCGTAGCCCGGCTGGCCGGCCATGCCGTGACGCAGCGCGATTACGTCGAAACCATTGATGTCGACGTGAGCCATGTTGAAGAACTTCAGGTCCGGCGGAGTCTGGCCCATGGCCTTCTCCAGGATCGACATGGCGTTGGGGCCCTGCAGCTGGAAGCGGTAGTTCTTGCGAACACCGTCGCTACGCATGGCGGTACGCTCGTCGCGCTCGACGGTGACGTTCCACTTGGAGCCGTCCGGCTTGGGATACTGGGCGTGGAATTCGACCCATTCGATGGCAGGCGCACGGCCGACCAGCGAGAATTCTTCCTCGTCGAGGTAGAACAGGATCACGTCGCCGATGACATAACCGTCCGGCGTAACCGGAACATACTGCTTGGCCTTGTTGACGGCGAAGTTCTTGAAAGAGTTGATGGCAGTGTATTCAAGCAGCGCCATGGCTTCGGGGCCGCGAACATAAAGTTCGACCATGTGGTAGCTCTGGTTGAAAAGCACGGCGCTCTTCGCCCAGCCGCGCTGTTCCTTGCGCCAGTTGGAATATTCAGCCGGAACGCCCGGATAAACGTTCGGTCCAACCTGCTGGTTACGCAGGAAGTCCACGACGTCGGACTGTGCGTCCAGCTTCTGTTGCAGATTCTCACTCATTGGTAAGCTCCTCTCCTCGAGAGATACTAGGGTTGATCAGGATGCCGGCGTCTCAAGCCAGCGGGTTATTGCCTCGTTGACCGCAGCAGGTGCTTCCATCTGGATCATATGTCCAGCCCCCGGCACGACAACGAATTGCGAATTTGCGATGGATGAAGCGATAGCTTCGTGCTGCGCGGGCGGTGCCCAGGCGTCGAGCTCTCCGGTCATCACCAATGTCGGGCAGGTGATTTGCGGCAGCAGCGATTCGACATCGGGACGATTGACCAGCGCATTGATCTGCGCGTCGAATACGTCCTGGCCCATGGACAGGCACATGTCCTGCATGGGCTCATAGATGGCAGCGTTGGCGCGGTTCTTCTCGGCCACCATGGGCGGCAGCCAATGATCGACCAAGGCTTCGAAACCCTGTTCGTGACCGATGGCCTTCAGAGCTTCGCGGCTTTCCGGCTCGGTCGCACCCAGCGGATGGACGCCCGTCGACACCAAAGCCAAGCGACGCACGCGATCGGGCGCCTGGCGATAGACTTCCAGTGCGACTCGCCCACCCATCGAATGGCCGAACAGGTCGAATTTGTCCGCACCCAGCCTGTCGGCATCGGATAAGGCGATTCGCGCCATTTCCTGCAGCGAATCGGCCGGCTTATCCTTTGGGCCATAGGCGTTAACCGCATGCGAACCATCAAAGGCCGCAGTTTGCGGCGCATAGATGCGCGCATCGCAGATCAGGCCTGGCAGGAAGATCAGCATGGAAACGGAAAGACTCGCCCTGTTATTCGCTCTTATGAAAATTTCATCTATACGAATTATTCGCGTTGCGCTAGGGGCTTTCTAAACCCGCCCTACGGGCGCTAAGGCCCATCCCCGAACGGAATGGGCGAGAGAGCCGAGAGGAGATGATTCGATGAGCTATGCAGCGATCCACCCCAATTGGGAAAAGAACCCCGAAAACATGGTGGACGGCTATTCGTTGGAAATGACGGCGAAGGAGATCGAGGGCATCAAGGAAGCCGCCCCGCTGATCCGCCCCAACACGCAGGTTGCGGTGACTTTCCTTCCCGGTGAGACGCTGGAACAGCGTATCGATGCAGCAGTGCTGGTGCGTGAACTGGGCTTCGAACCGATCGTCCACCTCTCCGCCCGCCGCATCGAAAGCGAAGAACAGCTCGACTGGTATCTCGGCGAAATTACCAGCAAGGCCGCTGTGAAGCGCGTCTTCATCATCGCCGGTGACCCGCCCGAGCCCGAAGGCCCCTATTCCGATTCGCTGCAGATCATCGAGACCGGCCTGCTTGAAAAGCACGGCATCGAAATCGTCGGCGTCGGCGGCCACCCGGAAGGCCACCCCAACAATACGCCTGCTGAATTGTGGGACTGGATGGAGCGCAAGATCGCTGCCGTACGCGCCCACGGCATGACCCCGCTGGTGGTCACCCAGTTCGCATTCGACGATGACGCCATCGTCGAATGGCTCGCCGAAATGCGCAAGCGCAATATCGACGTACCCGTCCGCCTCGGCGTTCCCGGCCCGGCTGGCATCAAGCGCCTGCTCGGTTTTGCCAAGCGTTGCGGCGTGGGTGCATCTGCCAGCGTCATGAAGAAATACGGCATCAGCCTGACCAATCTGATCGGCAGCGCCGGTCCGGACAAGCTGGTCGACTCGCTCGACAAGAAACTCGGTGAGGAACACGGTCGCGTCCGTCTGCACTTCTATCCCTTCGGTGCGCTCACCGCGTCTGCCGAATGGATTAACACCTATCACGCCAAGCATAGCTGAGCGGCTTCACGCTCCGGACAGGAAAGAACCATGGCCGATATTATCGATGGCCGCGCCATAGCGCGCCAGCTTGACGAAAAGACCAAGGCTCAGGTCGACGAGATGCTCGCCGCCGGGATGACGCGTCCCGGCCTGGCGGTGATCCTGGTGGGTGATGATGGCGCAAGCCAGGTCTATGTCCGCCGCAAAATCAAGGCCTGCGAAAAGGTCGGTATCAACTCGATCGAGCGCCGCCTCCCTGCAGATACCAGCCAGGAAGACCTGCTGGCCATCATCGACGAGCTCAACAAGGATCCCGAAGTCCACGGCATTTTGTGCCAGGTTCCCTTGCCCGAGCATATCGACACGCGCCTGGTGCTGCGTTCGATCACGCCGGACAAGGATGTCGACGGCTTCCACCCGGTCAATGTCGGTCGCCTTTCGACCGGCACGGGTGGCATCGTGCCCTGCACACCGCTGGGCGTGATGATCCTGCTACAGAGCGTGGTCGACGATTTCGTGGGCAAGGACGCGGTGGTGATCGGCAAGTCCAACATCGTCGGCAAGCCGGTGGCCAATCTCCTGCTCGACGCCGAATGCA
>CAJXLD010000251.1 GCA_913055595.1 uncultured Altererythrobacter sp. | reverse complement strand
GGTGCGGATGAGCAGGTCGAGCGGGGGCAGGTCCGCCGTATCGAGGTTGGCCTCGATGCTCTCCACCGTGACGTCACCCTGTCGCGCCGCCTTGGATGCAGCGCGGGCGATTTCCTGCTGCGAGCCATAGTTGAGCGCCACCGCCAGCGTGCGGGAACCATCCTTGGTTCGCTCCAGCGCATATTCGAGCTTTTCGACAATATCGGGCTCGAACACGCTGTAATCGCCGATAATCTTCAGCCGGACACCCTGCTCCACCATATCGTCCAGGTTCGCCTCGATAAAGCGGCGCATCAGCTTCATCAGATCGGCGATTTCTTCCTCGTCACGCTTCCAGTTCTCGGAGGAGAAGGCATAGATCGTCAGGCACTCGACGCCCAGCTTGGCGCAAGCCTTGACCGTGCGGCGGACCGCTTCCCCGCCCTCGCGATGGCCCATCGCGCGCGGCAGATGCTTCTGCTTAGCCCAGCGGCCATTGCCATCCATGATGATGGCGACATGGCGGGGGGTGGATGCATTGCTCATGCGAAAAAACCCGTTCGTGCTGAGCCTGTCGAAGCACGAAACCGCGCAATGCCAGCCAATTCGCCCTTCGACAAGCTCAGGACGAACGGGGGTGCATAGGCCATCACTGCGTCAGGATTTCCTTTTCCTTCTGCGCGGTGGCGGCATCGACGTCGGCGACATATTTGTCGGTCAGCTTCTGCACCTCGTCTTCCAGCCGCTTGCGGTCGTCTTCCGAGATTTCCTTCTTCTTCTCGTCTTCCTTGAGCGCCTCATTGCCGTCACGCCGCACGTTGCGGATCGCGATCTTGGCCTTTTCGGCATAAGAATGGGCGAGCTTGGCGAGCTCCTTGCGCCTCTCCTCGGTCAGGTCGGGCATGGGCAGGCGGATGGTCTGGCCATCGGTCATGGGATTGAGGCCGAGGTTGGCGTGAGCGATGCCCTTTTCCACCGCGATCACATTGCCCTTGTCCCACACCTGCACGCTCAGCATGCGCGGCTCGGGCGCGGAGACGGTGGCGACCTGGTTGATCGGCATCATCGCGCCATAGACTTCGCACACCACCGGATCGAGCAGAGCGACATTGGCGCGCCCTGTGCGCAGGCCGCCAAGGTCGCCCTTCAGGCTCTCGACCGCGCCGGCCATGCGGCGCTCGATATCGGCCTTGTCATACTTCGCCATTTCGATTGTCCTTCTGAACGATGGTCTGGACACCATTACCCGCCAGCACGCGCGCGACATTGCCCTTTTCGCGGATCGAGAAGACCACGATGGGAATGTCATTGTCGCGGCACAGCGCCACGGCGGAGGCGTCCATCACCTTGAGATTGTCTGCCAGTACCTTGTCATAGGATACTGTATCAAAACGCTTTGCGTCCGAATTTTTCTTGGGGTCGGAATCATAGACCCCGTCCACGCTGGTGCCCTTGAGCAGCGCATCGCATTTCATTTCCGCCGCGCGCAGGGCCGCTCCGCTATCGGTGGTGAAATAGGGGCTGCCGACACCGGCGGCGAAGATCACCACCCTGCCCTTTTCGAGGTGACGCTCGGCGCGGCGACGGATTACCGGCTCGCAAACTTCGTCCATCTGGATCGCGCTTTGCACGCGCGTGTGGACGCCAAGCTGCTCCAGCGCGCTCTGCATGGCGAGCGAATTCATCACCGTGGCGAGCATGCCCATGTAATCGGCCTGCGCCCGGTCCATCCCCTGCGCCGCGCCGGCCATGCCGCGGAAGATATTGCCGCCGCCGATCACCAGGCACACTTCCAGCCCGCTATCCTGCGCCGCTTTCACCTCTTTCGCCAGCTCCAGCACGGTGGCCGGATCGATGCCGTAATCCTCGTCCCCCATCAGGCACTCGCCCGACAGTTTGAGCAGGATGCGTTTGGTGTCGGGCAGGAGCATGTTCGGGCGATACCTCTCTCACGGCAAATTGCGTGCCGCCCTTATAGAGCGCGGCGGCGCAGTGCCAAGTGGGTTGGCAGGCTTGTGCGCTTTTGGAAGCGGGAAACCCTTTCCTACAAACTAGACAATTATCCATGACCCCGAACGGCTCTTTCGATCGCCCAGCATTCGTACCGCCTTATCGCGGCATGTTCCTCTCTTTTTCGGCCAGAGGCTTATTCCTCTTTGGACAGTGTTAAATGTGTAAATCGAGCGAGCAGCAAAACGGCCGCCGAACTCTCGTCCGGCGGCCGCCTTTTGTCTTGCGATGAAGGAGGCGCTCAGCCCTTTACGGCAGCAGCCACTTCTGCGGCGAAGTCGCTTTCTTCCTTCTCGATGCCTTCACCGAGCTGGAAGCGGACATAGTCCTTCAGCACGATGGAGCTACCTGCAACCTTGCCGGCCTGCGCCACCACGTCGGCGATGGGGGTCTTGTTGTCCATCACGAAGACCTGGCTGAGGAGAGCGTTCTCCTTGGCGAACTTCTTGATGGCGCCTTCGACCATCTTTTCCTGCACGTTTTCGGGCTTGCCGCTTTCGGCAGCCTTCTCGGCAGCGATCTTGCGCTCACGCTCGATCAGCTCGGCGTCGAGGCCGTCTGCATCCAGCGCCTGCGGGAAGGCAGCCGCGATATGCATGGCGAGCTGCTTGCCCAGAGCTTCCAGAGCTTCTGCAGGAGCTTCGGATTCGAGCGCCACCAGCACGCCGATCTTGCCCAGGTTGGGGGCAGCAGCATTATGCATATAGGGCACGATCACGCCATTGGAGACGGCAACCGTCTTCATCCGGCGAACCTGCTGGTTTTCACCAATCGTGGCGACATTGTTGGTCAGCTTGTCGGCAACCGTACCGCCATCGGGATAAGCGGCCGCCTTCAGCGCTTCGACATCGTCGGAATCGAGCCCCAAGGCAGTTTCGGTCGTCTTGCGCACGAAGTCCTGGAACTGGTCGTTCTTGGCAACGAAGTCGGTTTCCGAGTTGACCTCGACCGCGACACCCTTAGTACCTTCAACAGCCACGCCAACCAGGCCCTCTGCCGCGGTGCGGCTGGACTTCTTCTGGACGGCAGCGAGGCCCTTCGCGCGCAGGGCGTCAACGGCGGCTTCCAGATCGCCATTGGCTTCTTCCAAAGCCTTCTTGGCGTCCATCATGCCAGCGCCAGACATCTCGCGCAGTTTCTTCACATCAGCGGCGGTAAAAGCAGCCATCTGTTGGGTTCCTTTGTATTGGTGTGCGCCCACCGGGCCGCTATTGGCCCGGCGCGCTACAATTCGAATGTGACGCGCGGCTTACGCTTCTTCGGCAGCCGCAGCTTCTTCGGCAACAGCCTCTTCAGCGGGCGGGGCATCCATAGCGCCGATATCGGCACCCGAATCCACCACGCCTTCTGCGCCACCCTTTGTGGCGGCCTGGCTCACGGCTTCGCAATAGAGGCGCACAGCACGGCTGGCGTCATCATTGCCGGGAACCGGGAAGGCGATGCCGCTGGGATCGACGTTCGTATCAAGAACGGCGATAACAGGAATGCCCAGTACGTTGGCTTCCTTGATCGCCAGTTCCTCCTTGTTGGCATCGATCACGAACATCACGTCCGGAATGCCGCCCATGTCGCGGATACCGCCGAGCGAAAGTTCCAGCT
>CAJXLD010000250.1 GCA_913055595.1 uncultured Altererythrobacter sp. | reverse complement strand
AGGCCTTCGAGGGCATGGTGAACGGCGCGGCCCTGGGGATCGAGAACGCCGGGCTTGAGGCTGACATGGATGCGGACTTTCATGGGCCGAGTGCCTTCTTGCAAGAAGTGGAGTCGTCTTGCGCCGAGCCTATGGCGACAGTGTGCCTCAACGGCAAGGGGTTGCTGCGCACTGTCCCCTCTCGGATGGTTGCTCCTGGGACCGTGTGTGCCAATTGATACAATTCGAGGCTTGTTGTTGCGAACCACTCTCATTAAGCGGGGCAACGCATTTGATTCGAGGACATGATGGACCAAGCAGTAAATTCGATTGAGGCACCCAAGCCCTATATCTCCCCCAAGGCGCGTCGGAGGCAGATATGGCTTTTCGTCCATCGTTGGCTGGGTATCATCCTCCTGATCCCGATGGCGGTGTTGGGTGTGACCGGATCGGCGCAAGTCTGGCCTGAGGAGACAGAGGCGCTGCTCAATTCGCAGCGTGAGGTTGCCGCCACGGCCGATCCCGCAGCAATCACGGTCGAGCACGTCGCCAATGCGCGAGAGGCGCTGGCGGACTACGGTCCGATCAATCGAATCCAGATGGGCGGGGTGGGTGAGCCGATTGTCGTTTCAACCGCCGGCTATGCCGATCCTCCCTTCGGAATTGGCGCGCCCGGCGGCATGACGAGGCAGGCCTGGGTCGATCCGGAGACGGCGGAGGTGATTGACAGCGCAGACAGTGCGGGCGGCTTCATGTGGTATATGCACTTTATCCACGGCCTGTTCCTGATTCCCGGCATTGGCCGGCAGATTGTGGGCATCATGGGCCTGTTTCTTACTATTTCTGGCGTTACCGGTCTCGTTGTCTTCTGGCCGGGTGTGAAGCGCTTTGTTGCCGCGCTGAAATGGCAAAAGCGCGATGGCAAGATGCTGAACATCCACCGCCAGTCGGGTGTGATCTTCTCCATCGTGCTCATCATTGAAGCGATCACCGGTGCGTGGATTTCCTTCCCGACGTTTTTTGCAGCGTTGGTTGAACCCGGCGTCGAGCAGCCCCAACGCGGGCGTCGTGGCTTTGGTCCGCAAGGTACGCCGATGGAAGCGGAGGATGCCGCGTGGATAATTGCGCTCGATATGGCGCGGCAAGCCTATAACGGCAGGCCCACTGCCATTTCAGCAGCCACCGAGGAAAGCGGCGCATGGTCTGTCAGCCTTGCTGGAGAGAACGCAAACGCAACCGCCAGCATACCGGTGGGTGAAGGCGAAGTGAGCGTTCAAGAAGTTCCGGCATTCAGCGGCCCGCCACCGGCACAAACAAGGGCGACAGCCGTTGCCATATGGATGCGGCAGGCGCATTACGCCACGATCGGCGGGATCGTGTGGGAGGTCCTGGTCTTCCTCAGCGGTATCGTGATGACCTTTCTCGCCGTTTCAGGCATCTATGTATGGGGCAAGCGCGAGCTTTTCGATAAGCGTAAGGCCAGAAGCTGATTACTCCGGCTGGTTGGCAGGGAGGCCGGTTATCTCCAGCCTCTCCGCCGGATGGAGGTAACGTTGCGCCATGGCCTGCACTTCTTCAGGTGTGAGGCTGGCAAGCACTTCAGTCGCGTTCAGGTAGCGATCGATTCGATCGGCTTGCGTCTGTGCACGGTCGACAATGCCCATCCACCCGCCATTCGTCTTGAGAAGGTTCTCATAACTCTCGGTCAGCGGCGCGCGCGAGCGTTGCAGCTCCTCCTCATCAAGAGGGGCATTGCGTAGCTCTTCAATGACGGTGATCATGGCTTCGCGGGCCGGCCCAATATCTGCCGGCGTGACCGCTGCCTGAATAGTGAATGTTCCCCAGCCGGGATATGTGCGCGATAATTGCGAGGATGCTCCTGGGGAGTAGGTTTGGCCCAGCTCCTCGCGCAACGTGTCGGTCAGCTTCACACGGACGACGCGTTCGAGCAGTTCGAGCGTCAGTGCTTCGCGTAGATCTTCGCCATCGCGTGTCGGCCAGATCATGCGCAATTCGGCCTGGTCGGGATCGCCGCCGTGATAGACCACGCGCGGGCTCCGATCAGCGGTGAAGTGACGTTGGCGATTGTCGGAATAGTCGCGGAACTCAGCTTCGCGCAGGGGCAGGGCACCCAGCGTTTGCGCCACCAGGTCGATCACTTCATCCGCATCGAAATCGCCAACCAGCGCCAGTTCCATTGCACCATGCGCCCAGCGGTCGGAAATGGCATCGCGCAGCCGGGTAAAGCTGAGTGCGAGGTAGTCTTCTTCGCTCTGTAATGAGAAGCGCCGATCATCATCGCTCACGATCGCGCCTTGAGCATTGCCCACCGCGCTGCCGGGAGTGGCATCCTTTTGCACGAAGAAATTGGCGACGTTGCGGCGATATTGCTCTTCACCAAATGGTCGATAAGCCGGGTCTGTCAGCGAGGCAGCGAAAAGCTGCAATTGCAGTTCCAGGTCACGCGGCGTGGTGGTGGCAACCATACGGAATGTCTCTTCCTGTGATGAAATGCCAAGGCCCAGTTGCTTGCCGGCAAGAATGGACTGCAATTCGTCCAGCGTGTGTTCTCCCAACCCGCCGGTGATCAGTGAGCTGGTCATGGCCGTGGCGAGCGGATCCTCGCGTGTATCGAGCATCTTGCCGCCATCGATGTTGAGTTGCACCGATATGCGGTCTTCCTGCAAATCCGTGGGCTTGAGGTTCAGCCGTAAGCCGTTGGCAAAGCGGACTTCACGAATACCGAGTCCGGTCTCGGTGACATCGCTCACCACCTCTCCCGGGGCACCGAAGTCCGTATATGCGAACTCTGCCAATTGCGCTTCTTCACGCTGTTGCAGTTCTGTCGCCATGCCTGCATTCCAAGCTGCGCGCAGAGCCTCAGCGCCGCCCTCCGGCGCAGTCCGTCCGGAATAGCGGATCAAAGGATTGTCGAGAGGTACCAAATCCGCCTTTAGCGCTTCGAGGATGGCCTCAGGCGTTATCTCGGGCTCGTGGGCACGGAAGCGCTCCAACGCACTTTGCGGGGTGGTAGGGATCTGCTCGTCGGTCAGCAAGGTCATCGCACCGGTGATGAAATCGCGATTGTGACGTGTCGCAGCACCGGCTGCATTTGCCTCGATCGAGGATCGCAAATTGGCGACTTGTTCCGCCACTTCCGCCTCGCTGAAGCCGAACTCCATGGCCCGGCGATATTCCTCTTGGGCGGCAGCCAGCCCGCGTTCCCATTCACCTTCAGCCGCCTGCACAACCAGGCTGGTGGAACGGGTAGCCTTGTACAATTCGTTTGTCGCTATGCTCGCTGCACGGAAGGGCGGGTTCTCCGCATACTGCAGCCTCTGAAGGCGGCGGTTGATGATACGGTATCCCAGTTGGCGCAGTACGCGTTCACGGCGAGTCTCCGTATTGTCTGGGCGTTCGATCCACGGGCCCAGACGGCTGATGTCGATCGTTGTGGGGAGGGCAGGGTCGAGATAGATGTCCGTCTCGCCCTGTCGGTCAAACTGTATCCGTCCGGCGGTGATGGCGGGTTCCACCGGGGAAGCCTGCCAGTCTTGGAAATGGCGGCGGATGAGCGCTTCGACCTCATCGGCATCGAAATCGCCGACCACGACG
>CAJXLD010000249.1 GCA_913055595.1 uncultured Altererythrobacter sp. | reverse complement strand
AGATTGAGGCGCTGCGCGAGCGCGGTACCCCCATCATCCTGACCACGCACTACATCGAGGAAGCCGAGGAGATGGCCGACCGTGTGGGGGTGATCAACAAGGGGCAAATCCTGCTGACCGACGATAAGGCCGCCATCATGGCGCAGCTCGGCCGAACCGAGGCGGTGTTCGAACTGTCCGAGCCTTTAAGTGACCTGCCTGGTCCATTGGCAGCCTATCCGGTGTCACTGGAAGATGATGGACGCAAGCTTGTCTATCGCGGCGGTGATGGAACAGGAAAGGGCAAGCGCGAGGTTGCAGAACTGGCGCAGGATCTGACGCGGCATGGCATCGCTTTCACCGGCCTGGATGCCAAGGAATCCTCATTGGAGGATATTTTTGTCGGCCTTGTCGAACAGGGAGAGAAGGAGATGGCGGCATGAACCTGCGCGGCGCCATCGCGATCCTGAAAAATGAGCTCATGCGTTTCTTCCGCACCGTACTGGGCTCGATCCTTTCCCCCGTGCTGACGACATCGCTCTATATCGTGGTCTTCGGCGCGGCGATTGGCGGACGCATGGATCCCTCGCAATTTGGCGGGACATCCTACGGTGCGTTCATCGTGCCTGGCCTGATCATGCTGACGCTTCTGTCCGAGAGTACCTCCAACGCCAGTTTCGGTATCTACATGCCCAAATTCACTGGCGCGATCTACGAGCTCCTGTCTGCACCTGTCGGCGTGGCAGAGACGATCATAGGCTTTGTCGGCGCAGCGGCGATGAAATCGTTGATCATTGCGGCGATCATCCTCGCCACGGCGCGTATATTTGTCGATTATTCGATTGCGCATCCCATCCTGGCAATGGGCTATATCGTGCTGGTGGCGGCAAGTTTTGCGCTGTTCGGCTTTATCCTGGGTCTGTGGGCCGACGGGTTCGAAAAACTGCAGATCGTACCCATGCTGATCCTCATGCCACTGACGTTCCTGGGCGGAACCTTCTATTCGGTACAGATGCTTGCGGAACCCTGGAGCACCGTCGCGCAGTTGAACCCGATATTCTACTTGATCAACGGGTTGCGCTGGACCTTTACCGGATCGTCCGACGTCCCCATCGGGCTGGCTTTCGGTTTCACCATGGCCTTCCTGATCCTGTGCGTCGGAATCATCGCATGGATTTTCAAGACGGGCTGGCGATTGCGCGAATGATTCGCTAGCTGCGCGGGCATGAGGATCACATATCTGCTTTGTCCGCTAGTGGCGTTTGCCGCTGCTCCAGCCCATGCCGAATTGCCCGAGCCCGTGCGGGCGATGATCGATGCTGCAATTGCAACGGGTGATGCCGACACGGTCAATGCCGTGGTTCAGGTTGCTCGTACGACCAATCCCGACGATTTGGAGGAGATAGACGCACTGTTTTCCGAGTTCCAATCGGAGCAGGAAGAACTGGCTCTCGCCGAGACAGAAGCAGCCGAATTGGCAATCCGTCGCGCAGGCTTCTTCGATAATTGGGGTGGCGAAGGGCAGATCGGCGCCTTCCAGTCCTCGGGCAATACCGACAGCTTGGGGCTGACAGCACAAGTGGCACTGGAACGCGAAGGGATCGACTGGGATCATAATCTCAGGTTTGCAGCCGATTATCGGCGCAACAATGGCGCAACTGATCGCGAACAATTCACCGCCGCCTATGAGCCGCATTACAAGGTCAGCGACCGTTTGTTCGTTTACGGTCTCGCGCAGTTCGAGCGTGATCGCTTCCAGGGGTTTTCCGCTCGTTATGCTATGTCCGGAGGCCTCGGTTACCGCGTGATCGATGGCGAACGGCTTCGCCTGGCCGTGAAAGCTGGCCCGGCGTGGCGTGCAACGGAATTTGTGAACGGACTATCCGAAAGCAGCATCGCCGCGCTGGCGGGCCTCGATTTCGACTGGACGATTACTGATCGTCTCAAAATCACGCAGGACACAAATGCAGTCGCCGAAGCGGGCGGAAGCGCGGTGGCGATCATCGATTCCAACAACACCAGCATCAATCTGGTCACCGGGCTCGAAGGCAAAATCAGCGATCGCCTGACCACGCGCCTTTCCTATACGATTGAGTATGACAGCAATCCGCCCGCCGGATCTGTTTCCACCGATACGCTCACGCGGTTCACGCTTGTCTATGGCTTCTGACGGGCCCCGCTTCGCTTTCAAGGTAAAGGCCACGGATGGCCGCGCGCGGACTGGCGAGATCGCCATGAAGCGCGGGACGATCCGTACGCCGGCCTTCATGCCAGTAGGCACGGCCGCCACGGTGAAGGCGATGAAGCCCGAGAACGTGCGCGCAACGGGCGCAGACATCATCCTCGGCAACACCTATCATTTGATGCTGCGCCCGGGAGCAGAACGCGTCGCCAAGCTGGGCGGGCTGCACAAGTTCATGAACTGGAAGCGCCCGATCCTGACCGATAGTGGCGGCTACCAGGTGATGAGCCTGTCAGAGCTGCGCAAGCTCACCGAGGAAGGCGTGGAGTTCAAGAGCCACCTTGACGGATCACGCCATATGCTCAGCCCCGAACGTTCGATGGAAATCCAGCGCCTGCTCGGTTCGGACATTGTCATGGCCTTCGACGAATGCCCCCGTGCAGATCGTCCGCGCGACGAGATCGCTGCCAGCATGGAACTCTCCATGCGATGGGCCAAACGCAGCCGTGAAGGATTTGATAGTGGGGAGGACCACGCGCAACGGTCCGCGCTGTTCGGTATCCAGCAGGGCTGCCTGGATGAAGACCTACGACTGCAATCGGCGCAGGCGCTGAAGGAAATCGGCTTCGATGGTTATGCCATTGGCGGCCTTGCCGTGGGCGAGGGGCAGGAGGCGATGTTCGCCACACTGGATTTCGCGCCGGGGATGCTACCCGAAGACGCCCCGCGCTATCTGATGGGGGTGGGAAAGCCAGATGACCTGGTTGGCGCGGTCGAACGCGGTGTGGACATGTTCGATTGCGTGTTACCGACACGATCAGGTCGCAACGGACAGGCCTTTACCTGGAACGGCCCGCTTAACCTGCGCAATGCCCGCCATGCAGAGGATACAGGTCCTCTGGACGAGCGCTGTCATTGCCCGACCTGCACGAGCTATAGCCGCGCCTACCTGCACCATTTGCAGAAATCGGGCGAAATCCTTGGCGCGATGCTGGTAACGGAACACAATCTCAGCTTCTACCAGCAGCTGATGCAGGCCATGCGCGATGCGATTGCGGAAGGGCGGTTCGCTTCTTTTACCGCGGATTTTCATAGACATTATAGAGCGTAATCAATCCTCTTGCAGGATCCTTGCCGAACCAAGAGATCTTGGTGCTTTGTGACTTTGTCACTTTGTCACTCGTGTCCTTGAGAACGCCGTTCAAAGCCTGATCTCGACCGGTCGGCTGACCTTGGTGCCGTTACAATCAATTACAAACAGGAATGCGCCGCTCCTGATATCCTATTGGCAAAATGGCCGGTAGGTTGCAAAATCATGGTCAGATAAAATGAAGGGACGCCTGGTCCCGGTTGAGAGGAATAGTTCTTATGCGCATGCGTTCACGCCTGCTTCGTCTTGCGGTGCTTTTGCCTGCCGGGTTTGGGCTGGCTGCGGGTTCTGCGG
>CAJXLD010000248.1 GCA_913055595.1 uncultured Altererythrobacter sp. | reverse complement strand
GGAGGCAGCCAATAAGACGCTCGAATCATCGGTCATGGCAAGCCGCGAATTTGCCGAACGCTCGGGACTCGACTGGTGGCGCCCCATGGGCCGCGTGGTCTTGCGCGGGCGCAAGCGCCCGGTCGATATCTTCGAACCTTCCCCCGATTTTCCAGTTTCCGACCGGGAGGGGCTGGAAAAAGCGCTGCAATTGCTGGAGAAGGATCCCGACGAAGCGCTGGACCTTTTGCAGGAAATTGTCGCCCGCTACCCGGCTGACAAGGCGCTGCACAATTTGCTAGTGCGGAGCAGGGATTTGAACGAGGAAGGAGCCTATGTCCTGGGCTAGGAACATTTGCGTCGCAGGCGCACTGGCATTGGTGGGCGTGGCTGCTTCTACGGTGACAGCACAGGCGGGCGTGGTCGTCTCCTCCAGCGGGCCATCGGCGGATGACTTCCCGGTGGGACGCCAGATTGGCAACAACGAGCCCGTGACATTGAGCGACGGCGATTCGATCACAGTGCTCGACAATGGTGGCACGCGTGTGTTTCGCGGGGCGGGTACCTTCGTGCTGTCCAGCCAGAGCGGAGCCAACCGCAACCGCGCCTTTGCTTCACTCACCACGCAGCGCTCGGCAGTCCGGGCAAGAACCGGTGCCGTTCGCGGTGTTGTCGAAACCGGCGAAGTGCGCAATCCGAACCTCTGGTATGTCGATGTTTCCAAGTCAGGCACTATCTGCCTTCTCGACCCGGAGAACATTCGGCTGTGGCGCGCAGACCGTCAGGCAGAAAGCACCTATGCCATCTCCAGCGAAAACGCGGATGGCGTCACTGCCAACGTGACTTTCCCAGCAGGTGAAATGCTCGCCACATGGGACGCCGACAATCCTCCGGCGGAGGGGGCAAGTTTCAGGATCGGTACCGGCAATGGGGCGGTACAAGTCGATTTCGTCTTCTTCGACGAAACCCCCGATGGTGCGGAAGAAATGGCGCAAAGCCTGATCGCCAATGGCTGCATGGTCCAGCTTGAACAGATGGCGCAGGCCTTGGTCGTGCAATAGGGGATAGACACCACCTGCCCGGGCTGGGGAGCCTGGCGGGAGGTTTTATGGGCAGTTAGCTCTGCCAATGTGGGGGGTTGAGTATGTCAAAGCGCATCAAGCGAAAGAGCCTTCCGACAGCTCTTGTTCGTACGCGCGCTATCCTGCCGGCCCTTGCAATTGCGATTATGGGGATAGTCGCCCTTCTCACAGGCCTTCCGCAATCGGGCAGTGCCACGGCGCAAGCCTCCTACTCCTATACCGGCGTCGCCTCTTGCGCAGGCTCCACCTGCCATGGCCGGACCGAAGGCAATGGCGCCGTTGTGCGGCAGGACGAGATCGCCACCTGGCAATCGCCCACTGCCGTCAGCGGCGCGCATAGCCGGGCTTATACGGTGCTGGCGGGTCGACGCGGGCAACAGATCGCGGAATCGCTGGGCTGGGAGAATGCCACTTCACGTTCCGAATGTCTTGGCTGCCACGCCACAAATGTTCCGGTGTCCGACCAGGGCCCACGCTTCCACATCAGCGACGGTGTCGGTTGCGAAAGCTGCCATGGCGCGGCAGCGGGCTGGATTTCTACCCATTACAAGGTCGGCGGCACGCATGAAGCCAACTTGTCCAACGGCCTCGTCCCGCTGGAACAACCGCAGACGCGCGCCAAGGTCTGCCTCGATTGCCATTATGGCAGCGCGGAAGAGGGGCAATTCGTCACCCATGCCATGATGGCGGCGGGCCATCCGCGCATTTCCTTCGAGCTCGATTTGTTCAGCGCCTTCCAGCAGCACCACGATGTCGATGACGATTATCTCGACCGCAAGGGCATGACGGATTCCGTGCAGCTGTGGGCGGTCGGCCAGGCCGAAGCGGTGGCGCGCGCAACGGACCTCTTTTCGCGCGGCGACCTCGCGACCGAAGGCGTGTTCCCTGAATTCTACTTCTACGATTGCCATAGCTGCCATCGCTCGATCACCGACGGACCCGACCGCCGCCTGACCTTTGAAACCAATCCGCAGCGCCCCATTCCCTTCGGCCAACCACCTTTCAATGATGAGAACATCATCATGCTCGATGCGGTTTCGCAGGCGCTTGCACCAGCGCGCGCAGATGCCTTCCGCTCCGCCAGCCGCAGCTTCCACGATGCGATGGACCAAGGCCGCGCGCAGGCTGAAGCGGCTGCCATCGCCCTTCGCAGCGAGGCTACGCAACTTTCCGACGCGCTGGCGGCGCGTTCCTATGGCGGCAATGACGCTTTCGAAGTGATCGCCATTGTCGGCGGTCGCACCACCAATCCGCGCTTCACCGATTACACTGGTTCGGCGCAGGCGGTGATGGCAGTCGACACGCTGCTCAACGCGCTGGTGCGGCAGGGCCGGATCACCGTGGGAGCGGCGGCGGGCATTCGCGCAGACATCAACCGCGCCTATCAGGCGGTGCGCAGTCCGGAGAGCTACAATCCGGGCGAGTTCCGCTCTGCCCTTGGCAATGCCGTCAATGCGATCGGACGGCTGCGGTAATGCGCATGCGGCAGGCAACAGCTTTGCTGGCAAGCGCCGCGCTGATCCTGAGCGGTTGCGGCGGAGGCGGTTCGGGCGGCGGGAACACCGGCAATACGCCGACTCCAGCGCCCGCGCCTCCTCCGCCAGGCGGTGTGTTTACTCCGCCCGCACAGGAATCGCTTACCGTGGCGGAGGTGCAGCAGATCATCGCCCAGGCGGCAGGCGAGGCGACAGCGCGCGGCCTGCCATCGATCATCGCGGTGACCGACCGTGTGGGCAACGTGCTCGCCGTTTTCCAGATGACCGGCGCGCCCAATCTCATGACCGTCAGCCGGGAGACGATCGGCGGCACGGCGGCCATGGGTGCCGAGATCGGATTGCAGGGCGCACAGGTTCCCGCCGTGACCGGCGCGATCGCCAAAGCCATCACCGGGGCTTATCTCTCCAGCGGCGGTAATGCCTTCTCCAGCCGCACGGCGAGCCAGATCGTACAGCAGCATTTCCCGCCTGCACCCACGACTGTCGGCCTGGAAAGCGGGCCACTGTTCGGTGTGCAGTTCAGCCAATTGCCCTGTTCGGACCTCAGCCAGCGCTTCCAGATGGGCGGCGGCGCAGGCGCGATGATCGGGCCCAAGCGTTCACCGCTGGGCCTCTCGGCCGATCCGGGCGGCTTCCCGATCTACAAGAACGGCGTGGTCGTAGGCGGCATCGGCGTGATGGGCGATGGCGATTACGGCTTCGATGCCAACATCCAAAATAGCGATCTCGACAATGAGGAAGCGATCGCGCTGGCCGGGATCCAGGGCTTCATGCCACCGCAGGACATCCGCGCCGAGATGATCTTCGTCGATGGCACGGCGCTGCGCTTCAGCGATGCGGTAGAAGGCCAGCTCGGCACGCTGCAGACCAATTTCGCCGCCGCACCCGGTGCGCTGATCCCGGTCACCGGCTATAGCGACGGTACGGTCCATGCGGGCACCGCCTACGGAACCGAGGCCTCGGGCATTCGCGCGGCGACGGCGGCCGAATTTGACAACCCCGATGCCTTTATCCTGACTGATGGCAATGGCAATCCGCGCTTCCCCATCCGCG
>CAJXLD010000247.1 GCA_913055595.1 uncultured Altererythrobacter sp. | reverse complement strand
TCAGGGCTCCTGTTCTACACTGGCGATGCCTTCCCCGAATGGAAGGGCAATCTGTTTGTCGGCAGCGCCCGCTGGGGCGAGATCAACAATACCGGCAGCCTTCAACGCGTGGTCTTCAATGACGACTTTGGCGAACTGCGCCGTGAAGCCTTGCTGCAGGACCTGCACCACCGCGTGCGCGACGTGGCTCAGGGGCCGGATGGATTGATCTATGTCCTCACCGACGGACCGGAAAATGCCGTGCTGCGTATTGCGCCCAGCAAATAGGTCGCGCATGCACCGCGCATGAGCACTTCCGAAAGACTTTTCGACAGGCTGGCGGCGAAGCTCGTCAGCCAGGGCACGCTGCGTGTCACCCATGCCAGCGGAAGGACACACACCTTTGGATCTGTGGAACTCGGTTTTCCTGATGTTGCCGTGCGCTTCACAGATGACAAGGTTGCGCGCGATATCCTGCTCGACCCGCGCCTCGGCCTGGGCGAAGCCTATATGGATGGCCGCATCGTCATCGAACAGGGCGATATCATGCAGCTGGTCTCGCTGGTGCGCTCGAACAATGCGTGGGAGAAGAAGGGCAAGCTCGCCCCACCCTCCTTCACACGCTCGATCAAGGGAAAGATCAATGCCGCCCTGCGCGCGGTCAACCAGCCCGGATCGTCCAAGAAGAACGTCGCGCATCACTATGATATCGGGAACGATCTCTACAAGCTGATGCTCGATGCCGAGCATATGCAGTACTCCTGCGCCTACTTTGCCCGCAACGACATGACGCTGGCCGGGGCGCAGGAAGCCAAGCTCGCCCATATTGCTGCCAAGCTGAACCTCAGGCGCGGCCTCAAGGTGCTCGATATCGGCTGCGGTTGGGGCGGCATGGCGATATTCCTCGCCAGTCGCGCCGATGTGCAGGTGCTGGGCATTACGCTGAGCGAGGAGCAGCTCGCCCTCGCGCAGGAACGCGCAGAGGCCGCGGGTGTTGCCGACCGCGTCAAGTTCCAGCTGATCGATTACCGCGACCTCGCCGCAAGCGGTGCGACATTCGACCGCATCGTTTCGGTCGGCATGTTCGAACATGTCGGCGTACCGCAGTTCGAAACCTATTTCCGCGCCTGCGCCAACATGCTAGCCGAAGACGGCTGCTTCCTGATGCATACGATCGGACGTATGGGCCCGCCGGGCCGCACCGATGCCTTCACCGACAAATGGATCTTCCCCGGTGGCTATATCCCGGCGCTCTCCGAGACCGTCGCCGCCAGCGAGAAGGTGCGCCTAATCGCGAGCGATGTCGAAACGCTGCGCCTGCATTACGCCAAGACGATTCATCACTGGTACGCGCGCTGCATGGAACATCGGCAGGCGATCGAGGCCATGTTCGACGAGAAGTTCTTCCGCCTCTGGACGTTCTACCTCGCCGGCGCCGCCACCAGTTTCGAACATGGCGCCATGTGCAATTACCAGATCCAGTATGTGCGCGAGCGCAACTCGCTGCCATTGACGCGCGGATATATCGAAGAGGCTGAAAAGGGCCTGCTTTCGCGCTAGAGGCGAGCGCGTGAATACCGCCCGCCCCCTCACCCGCGCCAATGTGTTCGCGCAGGCCTGGCCGATCATGCTGGGCCAGGCATCGGTGCCGCTGGTCGGTATCGTCGATGCGATCGTCATCGGCAGAACAGGCGATGCGGCGGCGCTGGCCGGTGTCGCGCTCGGCGCAACCGTTATCAGCCTGATCTTCTGGAGCTTTGGCTTCCTGCGCATGGGAATGACCGGCCTGACCGCACAGGCAGACGGCGGTGGCGAGCGCAACGAGGTCGATGCCTTGCTGCTACGCGGTCTGGCGGCGGGCGGCGCGATTGGCGTAATCCTGATGGCGCTGCAATTTCCCATCGGCGAGCTGGCCTTTTCGCTGCTTGCTGGCGGAGAGCAGGTCAGCGCCGAGGCGGGGTCCTATGTCACAATGCGCTTCTTTGGCGCACCCGCCGCGCTGGCGGTCTTTGCCATCAATGGCTGGTTGCTGGGGCTAGGCCGGACGCGAGCGGCGTTGGGGCTGCAAATCCTGATGAATGCGGCGAATATCGTTTTGGACGTGTTGTTCGTATGGGGCCTCGGCATGAGCGCAGCCGGTGTTGGGCTCGGAACGGCGGGGGCCGAATGGATTGCGCTCGCTTGCGGTATTGCCATTGCTGCGCGGACGGCCAGCAGCAACCCCTTCACCTTGCCCACCCGCATCGGTTGGAGAGCGCTATTTGCAGCCAAAGCAATGAAGCGCCTGTTCGATGTCAATCGCGACATCATGATCCGCACCATCGCGCTGCTATTCATGTTTACCTGGTTCGCCAACGCCGGGGCGCGGCAAGGCACGGTGATCCTGGCCGCCAACCATGTGTTGATGCAATTCGTCAATGTCGCCGCTTTCGTGCTCGACGCCTTCGCCTTCACGGCAGAAGCGCGCATCGGCAACGCCGTGGGCCAGCGTTCGCGGCCACAATTCCTCCGCGCGATCCGGCTGACGGCAGAGTTTGCCTTTGGCTCCAGCCTGGTTCTGCTCGTTCTGATTTGGTCCTTCGGGGACATGGCCATCGCGGCTATCGCGACCGACCTGGATGTGCGTCGCATCGCCGGAGAATTCCTCATCTTCGCAGCGCTCATCCCCCTGATCGGTACGCCCAGCTGGATGCTCGACGGAATCTTCATCGGCGCGACAAGAGGCAAGGCGCTGCGCAATGCCGCCGTGGCGGTCATGCTGCTCTATATCGCGCTCGACCTGACGCTGCGCCCCTTAGGCAATTCCGGCGTGTGGCTCGCACTGTGCGGCGGGTACCTCCTGCGCGCTGGAGCGCTGGGCTTCTATTTTCCAGCCCTTTTGCGTGACCTCGACAGGCGCCCTGCCGCATGATGAACGTTGCGGCGCGGCGTATCCCCTGATAGGCGCGCCCGCGATATTCCAGCGGAGCGATTCATGTCCGAGATCAAGCGTGTTGTCCTTGCCTATTCCGGCGGCCTCGACACCAGCGTCATTGCCAAGTGGCTCGAAAGCGAATGCGGCCTAGAGGTCGTCACCTTCACTGCCGATCTCGGCCAGGGTGAGGAGATCGAGCCTGCGCGCGAGAAGGCGCGCGCCATGGGCATCCCGGACAAGCACATCTACATCGAAGACCTGCGCGAAGAATTCGTCCGCGATTTCGTATTCCCGATGTTTCGCGCCAATGCGCGTTACGAAGGCGATTACCTGCTCGGCACTTCGATCGCCCGCCCGCTCATCTCGAAGCGTCTGGTAGAGATCGCCAAGGAAACCGGCGCCGATGCCATCGCCCATGGCGCGACCGGCAAGGGCAATGACCAGGTCCGCTTCGAGCTTTCCGCCTATGCGCTCGATCCCGATATCAAGGTGATCGCACCTTGGCGCGAATGGGACCTCACCAGCCGAACCGCTCTGATCGAATGGGCCGAGGCGCACCAGATCATGGTACCCAAAGACAAGCGCGGCGAGAGCCCCTTCTCCTGCGATGCCAACCTCCTGCACACCTCCTCCGAAGGCAAGGTGCTCGAGGACCCGTGGGAAGAAACGCCCGACTATGTCTATTCGCGCACGGTCAATCCGGAAGATGCGCCGGACGAGCCCGAATACATCACCATCGACTTCGAGAAAGGCGATGGCATCGCGCTGA
>CAJXLD010000246.1 GCA_913055595.1 uncultured Altererythrobacter sp. | reverse complement strand
AATCCTCTCCATGATCCCGCTGTCAAGACGGCTCAACCCAACCGATCGAGCCATCGGCGCGGCGATAAACCATATTATGACGCCCAGTTCCAGCGTTTTTGAAGAACAGCGCGTTCGTGTGGCGCAAGTCGAGTAGCATCACCGCATCCGAAACGCTGACTTCGGGAATATCGATGCGCGTTTCGGCGATGATCGGAGCGGATTCCTCGGGAAGCTCCTCCACTTCGGGCTCTTCGGGAGCAAAGACCGTGTAGGCCGCCTCCTCTTGCTTCATGGCATAGGCTGCCTGTTCGTGGCGATCCTTCAAGCGGCGCTTGTAGCGCCGCAACTGCTTCTCAATCTTGTCCGCCGCCTGGTCGAAAGCCTGGTGCACATCATGTGCGTCGCCATGGCTCTTCAGGATCAGCCCGTGGTTCACATGCAGCACGATATTGCAATCGAAGGCATGGGTGGGCGCCTTTCCGAAAGTGACGGAGGATGAAAGCGCCCGGTTGAAATGCTTGTCGACGATGGTTTCGAGGCGGTCCGACACATGCTCTTGCAGCGCGGCACCAGTATCCATCTGATGGCCGGAAACGCGAATATCCATATAGGGGAGACTCCTTCAACGCGTATAATCTTACTACATGAGGCCAAATTAGGACTCAATTATGCCAAAGTGGTGAATCTATCGATTCAAGAAGCTCCTTGTGGCGCGCCAGCTCCTCTGCAGAAGGCGCATGCGGGCGAGGGGGGCGGAACTTGCCTAAGCGCGGCTGGAAGCTGCGGATCTCGGTGCTAACTTCCTCCACCTCTGCCGACAGTTCGAGGCCGATCTGGCGGCCGCCGGTCAATTCGACATAGACCTGCGCCAGAAGTTCGGCGTCGAGCAGCGCGCCATGCTTCACGCGGTGGCTACGATCCACACCATATCGGGTGCACAGGGCGTCGAGCGAATGTTTGGCACCGGGGTGGCGACGGCGGGCAATGGCGAGCGTATCCACCATCCGGTCAATACCCACTTCCGCCAGGCCACAGGCGTTCAATTCCCAATTGAGGAAGCCGAAATCGAATTGCGCATTATGCGCGACCAATGGCGCATCGCCGAGAAAATCGAGCAATTCCTGCACCGTGTCCTTGAACAGCGGCTTGTCCGAGAGGAAGGCGGCGGAAAGCCCGTGCACCTGTTCCGCCTCCAGCGGCATGTCGCGCTCGGGATTGAAATAGGCGTGGTAGCTCTTGCCCGTCGCCACGCGATTGACCATTTCGACGCAGCCGATTTCGACCAGTCGGTCGCCCGAATGGGGGTCAAGACCGGTGGTTTCCGTGTCGAAAACAATTTCACGCATGAATCGACTATTGTCCCAGTTGGGCCGCAGCGCAACTAGCTTGTGAGATTCTGCACGAGCTCTGCGACGGATCGTGCGGTTTCCTCCAGTGAACAGCCTGTATCGATCACGTAATCGGCGCGCGCACGCTTTTTGGCATCGGGCATTTGCAAGGCCAGGATCCGCTCGAACTTTTGCGGCGTCATGTCGGGGCGGGCCAGCACGCGTTCGCGCTGCACATCGGCGGGTGCGGAAACGACGACGATCCGGTCGACATTATCGGGATCGGTCTTTTCGAACAGTAGCGGGATATCGAAGAGCACCAACCGCGCGTCAGCGTGTTCGGACAGGAACCGTGCCCGTGCCTTACTTACCGCCGGATGGATGATCGCCTCCAGGCGGGCCAGTTTGTCGGGATTGTTGAAAACAATCGCGCCCAGTTCCTTGCGCTTCACACCATCGGGTCCGGTCGACCCCGGGAAGGCCTGTTCGATAGCGGGCAAAAGGGCGCCATCCGGCCCCTGCATGCAGCGCACCTCGGCATCGGCATCGAAAACGGGCACGCCATTGTCGGCAAACATTGCCGCGACCGTGCTCTTGCCCATCCCGATCGAGCCGGTGAGGCCAAGGATAAGTGGCCTGCTCATTTGGTGAGTATGGCTCGCAGTTCAGCGTCGCTGTCATCGCGCGGCGGCGCGACACCGAAGAATTTCTCGAAGGCATATGCCGCCTGGCCGATCAGCATGTTGAGTCCGTCCAATGTTTCGAAACCCGCTGCACCCGCTGCTTTCAAAAACGGAGTATCGAGCGGATGGGTGACGATATCATAGACCACGCTTCCGGGCGGAATATGGCTCAAATCGAAGGCGAGGGGAGGCTGGCCGGCCATGCCTAATGGACTGGCATTGACGACAAGGTCGAAACAGCCCTCGCGATTATCGAAAGCGAAGTCGGTCGGCTCGGCGAAATGCGCCAGATCGACCGCATGGTGTTCGCCATCGGGATCAATCTCGTCGAGGATTGCCTGCGCCTTAGCCGGGTTGCGCCCGGCGAGCACAATGGTGATGCCCTTTTCGGCCAACGCCGCAACGATCGCCCGCGCCGCGCCGCCCGTGCCCAGCACGCGGGCCATGCGGAAATAGTGCTGTTGCTTGAGGTGATGCTGCAAGGGCTCAAGAAAGCCCGCGACGTCGGTGTTGCTGCCGATCAGCGAGCCATTGTGGCGGCGGGTAATCGTGTTCACCGCCCCTACCAGTTCGGCGCCGATTTCCAGCCGGTCGAGCAGGGGAATCACCGCCTGCTTGTGCGGCATGGTGACATTGCATCCGCGCCACTCCGGATCCTCGCGGCGGCTGGCGAGGTATTCGGCAAGGCCTTCAGCGGTTACATGACAGGCGCGATATTCCGCATCGATTCCGAGCTTGCCGATCCAGTAACTCTGGATGGCGGGGCTTTTCGATTGCTTGATCGGGTCGCCGATCACTTCGGCATAGGGAATGCTCATTTCGGCAGCTCCCCAAGGTCGCGCAGCGCGCCGAGCACCGGCAGCAGGGGCATGCCCAGCACGGTGAAATGCCCACCCTCGATCTTGTCGAACAATTGCACGCCCATCGCCTCTATCCGGAACACACCGACGCAATAGCCGACTTCGGGCCATTCCGCATCGAGATAGGCCTCTATGAATTGTTCGGACAATTCGCGCACATGCAGCTGCGCCACTCCGGCATGGCTCCAGACAATTGCACCGCCGCGCGCCAGTGCCGCTGCCGAATGAAGATGCATGACCTTGCCGGAAAAGAAGCGCAAATGGTCTGCAGCATTCTCCCGATCGCGCGGCTTGTCGAAACGCCGCCCGTTCACCACGACAAGCGAGTCGCTGCCCAGAACCAGCCGTTCCAGCTCAATAATCGCAAGAGCCTTTGCCTGTGCCAGCGCCAGTGCGATCTCTGACGCAGGAGCACCCCCGAGCGACTGCTCGATCGCCCGCTCATCCACGTCGGCGCTGATGGCTTCGAACGCAACACCAGCATCAGACAGCATCGCCTTGCGCGATGCAGACTTCGAGGCAAGGACAATCATATCGGCTTGGGGCCCACACGGGGCGGCGTTTCGCGCATCTCTCGTTCCTGGTGCAGCTTTATCACCGCGGCGGCGGTTTCCTCTATCGAACGGCGCGTGACGTCGATCACTGCCCAGCCATTGTCGGCAAACATGCGGCGCGCGAAGGCAACTTCCTTCTCGACCCGCTCCTCGTCGATATAGGCAGTCTCCGCCTTCTCGTTCAAAGCGAGCAAGCGATTACGACGAATCTGAATCAGGCGTTTGGGTGCGGTCGTCAGGCCCACCACCATCGGTTTTCGCA
>CAJXLD010000245.1 GCA_913055595.1 uncultured Altererythrobacter sp. | reverse complement strand
TCCAGGGCTTCATCACCATGGGCAACATCGGCGGCTGGCTGGAGGATGCGCCCAAGGCTTTCGCCGATCTGGCATGGGATTCGATGAGCACATCCATGCCAAGTGTGCGGGTGGAGAGCCAGGTGGTCGCGTATCCGATCACTGGCGTAATCAGCCCGTGGAACGCGCCGCTTATGCTGGCGCTGCTCGATGCTATTCCTGCACTTTTCGCGGGCAGCGCCGTGTTGCTCAAGCCGAGCGAAGTGACACCTCGCGTGATCGAAGCGCTGTTCGAGACAGTGCGCGAAGTGCCCGAATTGGCCGCCGTATTCGATTATGTCACCGGTCCCGGAGAAGTCGGCCAGGCGGTGATCGCTGAGGCCGATACGATCTGTTTCACCGGCAGCGTTCCGACCGGGCGCAAGGTTGCGGTTGCCTGCGCGCAAAGGCTGATCCCCTGCAACCTTGAACTGGGTGGCAAGGACCCGTGCATCGTCACCGCAAATGCCGATCTTGAACGAGCAGCAACGGCCGTGCTGCGCGGCGCAGTCTATGCCACCGGACAGGTCTGCTATTCCATCGAGCGCGTCTATGTGCACGAAAGCGTGCACGATGATTTCGTCACCAAGCTGGTAGAGAAGGCACGGGCTGTCCGCCTCAATGCCGAAAACCCCAAAGCCGGTCATATCGGGCCCTTCACCTTCGCCCCACAGGCGGAGATCGTCATGCGCCATATCGAGGATGCCAAGGCCAACGGTGCCAAGGTGCTCACGGGCGGCGAAATCGAGAATATCGGCGGCGGCCTCTACATGCGGCCAACCGTGCTGACCGGCGTCAATCACGAGATGGAGATCATGCAGGACGAGACCTTCGGCCCCTGCATTCCGGTAATGGCCTATGCCGACACCGAGGAGGCGATCCGCCTCGCCAATGATACACATTTCGGCCTCACCGCCAGCGTCATTGCGGGCGATGATGAGGAAGCCAAGGCGATCGGCAAGCGCATCAATGCGGGTGGAATATTCCTGCAGGACACGTTTCTTACCTTCGCCAAATTGCGCACCTTCGGATCGGACAGCTTCGGCTGGTCGGGCTATGGCGCGCCGCGGATCGGGCCGGAAAGCCTGCGCCGCTTCCTGCGCCGAAAGAGCCTGCTTACCCAGACGGGCGATGTCGCCGATATCCAGGATGACCATCATATGGGAGGACCGCCCGCATGAAGATCACCGCGGCACTAAGCGGCAAGGGCGGGGACGCGCCAGAACTGGTCGAACTGGAACAGGAAGAACCGCGCGCGGGCGAGATGCGCATCCGCCTTGTCGCGACGGGCATCTGCCACACCGACCTGCATGAACATCCCGGCCGCCATTCGCCGCAGCCCATCGTGCTGGGCCATGAAGGCGCGGGCGTGGTGGAGAAGCTCGGCGAGGGGGTGACGGGCTTCGAAGTCGGCGACCATGTGATCCTGTCCGGCAATAGCTGCGGGCGTTGTCCCTCCTGCCTTGCCGGGCGACCGACCTATTGCGACCTCGCCATGCCGCTCTGCTTTGGCGGCAAGCGGCTGGATGGGTCCACCGCGCTGTGCGGTTCCGATGGCGACGTCCATTCGCACTTCTTCGGCCAGTCTAGTTTCGCCACACACTCCATCGTACCCGTTCGCACGGCGGTGAAGATGGACAAGGACCTGCCGCTGGAAAAGCTCGGCCCGCTCGGCTGCGGCGTGGTGACCGGCGCTGGTGGCGTGATCGAAGCGCTCAAGGTTGGTTTTAGCGATACGATTGCGATTTTCGGCACCGGAGGCGTCGGCCTGTCTGCCGTGATGGCGGCGAAGCTGGTGGGCGCGAAGCGGATCGTGGCAGTGGACCTAAACCGAGAACGGTTGGAACTGGCGCGTGAGTTTGGAGCCACTGATTGTATCGCTGGCGATGAAGAGGAAATCGCGGCCAAGATCAGGGGGATCACCGGGCGCGGCGTAGATTTCACCTTCAACACTACCAATGCACCGCCGGTCCATACGCTGGCACTGGAAGTGCTGGCGATGAATGGCACGGCTGGTTTCGTCGCTGCGCCTTTGGGAGAATGGGCGCCGCAAACGTTCGCTATGCTCGCAGGCGGCAAGCAATTGCGCGGCATATTGGGCGGCGATGCCAATCCGCAGACCTTCCTGCCGCAACTCGCCGACTATTGGCGGCAAGGGAAACTTCCCTTCGACCGCATGCTCAGTTTCTACCCCTTCGCCGAGATCGACCGTGCCTTTGCCGATGCGCATTCGGGCAAGGCGATCAAGCCAGTCCTGTTGATGGAGAAAAGCCAATGACACTCGCAATCCGTGCGAAGCTGGAAGCTTTCGGCCCCGATCTCACGCCGGATATGCTGGGCGGGACGCAGGGTCTTATGGCGAGCATGAACAAGGGGATGCATGCCGATACCAAGGTTGTGCGTGACGTTTCCTACGGTCCGGACGAGCGGAACCGGCTGGACATTTTCACGCAAGGATCGCCGCAGGACGCGCCCGTCTTCGTCTTCGTCCATGGCGGCGGCTTCGTGATGGGGGACAAGCATACCGAAGGATCGCCCTTCTATTCCAACATGGGCGATTTCGCCGCGCGGCATGGCATGGTGGGGGTGACGATCACCTATCGCCTGGCGCCGGACAACAGGTTCCCTTCAGGCCCCGACGATCTGATGGCGGCAGTCGAATGGCTGCGCGTCAATGTCGCCGAATATGGCGGCGATCCGGCCAAGATCGTGCTTTCGGGCCAGTCGGCGGGCGCGACGCACTGCGCGGGATACCTTGCTCACCGTCGCGATCATGCGCAAGGCATCGCGGGGGCCGTGCTGATGAGCGGCATCTATGACACCACTACTTGCGAGCCCAACCAGTTTGCCGAGGCCTATTACGGCGAGGATCGCAAGGGCTGGGGTCCTGCCTCCTGCATGGCCGGGCTATTGGCGAGCGAGGTTCCGATCCAGTTTTCAGTGGCCGAATTCGATCCGGACGATTTCCAGCGCCAGGCCGCGCAGGTCGTCACCCAATGGACCGCAACCAAGGGCCGCCTACCCGAGATGCACTATCTGTCGGGCCACAACCACCTCAGCCCCGCGCTCAGTATCGGCAGCGACCAGGTGGAAGTCGAACGCATGGTCGCGGGCTTTGTCGGCAGGGTCGCCGACTAGCCCTTCTGCTTGCAGTTGATGCAGAGCACGCTTTCGGGGCGCGCTTCGAGCCGGCCTGCGGAAATCTCGTCGCCGCATTCCATGCAGGTGCCGTAGCTGCCGTCCTCGACACGAAACAGCGCGCGCTGGGTAGCATTGATGCTCCGTTCAATTACGGCCGCCTGGCCTTCGAGGCTTTCGTCATCTTCCATCTGTACCGCGCGCTCGGAGCTGTCGGCATCCATGGGTTCGGCAAGGTCGGTTTCGATATTGTCGAGCCGCGCCTTCAATTCGGCAAGCTGTGCTTCAAGCAGTGTTTTCGCCTTGGCGAGATCGGCCATTCTATTCTCCTTCAGCCGGGACCCAGCAGCCGTGGAAACACATGGGCTGGGCAAAGGGCAGTTTGATAGTTGCAACGGGCGGGCGGGAAACGTCGTTCCCATCCAGAATCAGCAGGTCCATGCGCTTTTCGGCCATGCGGTCGACCGCGACAAGTACGTATCCATCGCCTTCCGCACTGTCGGGAGCGCGCGGCACGAAGACCGGCTCCTGGCTGGCGGCGCCT
>CAJXLD010000244.1 GCA_913055595.1 uncultured Altererythrobacter sp. | reverse complement strand
GCGGGCGGAGATCTTGAGCACGCCAATCTCGTGCTTGCCGACTTCGATGCGATCGGCCGGCGCCTCGATGCCGTGGTCCACCGCATTGCGGATAACGTGAACCAGCGGATCGCGAATGACTTCGATCAGTTCTCGGTCCAGCTCGACATCGCCATTCTCCATTTCCACCATGACCTGCTTGCCAAGCTCTGCGGACAAGTCGCGCACCATGCGCGGAAATGCGGAAAAGAGAGTTTCGATCGGCTGCATACGCGTACGCGAAATGGCATCGCGTACATCATCGAGGATCGACCCAAGCCGGTTAAACGGCGCATCCAACTCTACAAACGCGTCATGCTGGTTAATTCGACGAGCCAGGTCGTTGCGAGCCAATACCATGTCGGACACACCGCTCATGATCCGGTCCAGCAATTCGACCGGCAAACGGATCGACCGCCTGCGCTTTGCATTTGCGCTGCGCTCGCGCGGCTCGGACTCTAGCACGACCTCGCTCGCATCGTCGGACACGACGATGGTTTCCTCATCGCTGCATCCCTGGAGAGCGGCGATCAGCTGCGCATCATTCTTGTCTGCCAGCGCATCGCCATTCTCTATGGCGGTGATCATGTCGGAGATACGGTCGATCACGGCAAGCACTGCATCGACGAGTGCGGAATCCGGCTGCCGACGCCCCGCCCTGACGTCGGAGAGGACATCCTCTGCAGCATGGCTCAGCGATTCCAGTTCGGAAAACTCGAAGAAGCCGCAATTGCCTTTAATCGTGTGGAAGAAGCGAAAGATGGTGTCCAGACGTGCCCTGTCACCCGGGTCATTTTCCCAGGCGACAATCTCACCAGCCAATGCGCCGAGCATATCTTGCGCTTCGGCTACGAACTCCGAAAGCAGGTCATCCATTGTCTTTTTGGCTCCCCTATGGGGAACCTATGGAGGACACCTGGTTAACATCCAGTTAGTGACAAGTTTTGGCAGGCCCCCGGGCCAAACTCGGCACTCACCCAGTTACGCGACGTGTCCGCTCAGCATAGTATTTCATACGGGCTCGGCGGGGCCCGTCAGGACCAGCCGAATCCCTGCGCTGGTCGCCCATCGCGGGATGATCCCTCTAGAATTCGTAGCCGACCGTCACACCGTAACTAGGCGGCGGAAGGTAAGTGCCGGCAATCGTGCGGCTGGTCGAAACCGCAAAGACTTGCACTTTTCGGTCATGGACGACTATTCGCGGACAAATGAGCACAGCACGACAGATCAGAAAATTCGGCCTGTATGGCGAGGGAAACCCGGCGAGCAGCCCCGAATTTGTCCATGTCGAGACAATTTCGGCACGATCGCGCTTGCACAACTGGATCATATCGCCTCACGTACATCCGAACATCTTCCAGCTCCTGCATCTCATTGACGGGGGCGGTATTCTGTCGGTCGATGGAGCCGAGATTGCGCTTGAGCCGCCGGTCTTGGTTATAGTCCCGTGCGGTTGCGTACACGCATTCCGGTTCGAACCGGACACGATGGGTTGGGTCTTGAGCGTTGCCGACGCGTTGGTGGCTGAAGGGAAGCTCGGGCCAATTGACCTCTCTTCGACCGTTCAGGGATCGCAGGTCATGCGAATCCCCCTGGATGACGCGCGTGGATCAAGCGACCTTATGGCCCATGCGTTTGCAGAGCTGGCCGTTCGGCATCAGTCTGCACCGGGGGTGCTCTCCAATACTGTCATTTCCATTGTCGGCCTGATCCTGAGCCTGGCCGAGGAGATGGCGCAGGAAAGAGCAGCCCGCCTGGAAGGTGGCCAGGATAGGCGCATTTCGCTGGTTCGACGCTTCGGCAAACTTGTCGAAACCCATATGCGCGAACAATGGTCGGTTGAACGATACGCCCAAGAGTTGGGCACGACAGCCCCCACGTTGACACGTGCATGTCGCGAAGTCGTCGGCAGGGCTCCTGCCCAGATGGTGCAGGATCGTCGCCTGCGAGAGGCAAAACGCGCCCTCTCCTATACCGATGCCAGTGTCAGCATGATCTCAGACGATCTTGGCTTTTCCGACCCGGCCTATTTCGCCCGCGTGTTCAAGCAACAGATCGGGGTGACGGCGAGCGCATATCGAAAGGAGCGCTTCTGGGCGGCCTAAACTCATCAGCCTTCTGCACGAATCATGCATGTACCAGGCAGAAAATTGGCTTGAATCTCGCTACAGTTGATCGAAAAATCCAATCTATTGACGGATTGCTGCATTCAAATTGACCAATCGATCCGCCAACAGGAAGGCAGAAAGCCCAGGGAGAGAATGCGATGAAGACCAAAGTCGGTATTGTCGGCGGTGGCCCTTCCGGCCTGATGCTGAGCCAATTGCTGGACTTGAAGGGCATCGACAATGTGGTTCTCGAAAAACACAGCCGCGAATACGTGCTCGGTCGCATACGTGCAGGTGTGTTGGAACATGGCTTTGCAGAGCTGATGCGCGAAGCGCAATGCGGCGAGCGGATGGACGCCGAGGGCGAGATTCACGAAGGCTTCTACATTTCCGATAACGGCAAGATGCAGCGTGTCGACCTTGCCGGACATACGGGCGGCAATTCGGTTGTGGTCTACGGCCAGACGGAGTTGACCCGCGACCTTTACGAAGCGCGCGACAAGATGGGCGGCAAGGTGATCCACAATGCGGAAGACGTCTCCTTGCATGAACTGACATCCGATGCCCCCTATCTGACCTATCGCGATGGCGACGAGCTTATTCGGATCGATTGCGACTTTGTTATCGGGGCGGACGGATTCCATGGCCCGTCGCGAAAATCGATCCCCAAGGATGTCCTGACCGAATATGAAAAAGTCTATCCCTTTGGCTGGCTCGGCGTGCTCAGTCGTACCAAACCGGTCTCGCCCGAACTGATCTATTCGAAGAGCGAGCGCGGATTTGCCTTGTGTTCGCTCCGCAGCCAGGTGCTGAGCCGGTACTACATACAGGTCCCGCTTAGCGATAATGTCGAAGACTGGTCCGACGATGCGTTTTGGGCGGAACTGAAATCGCGCCTGCCGGCGGACGTGGCAGCAAAGCTTGAAACCGGACCGTCGATCGAGAAATCGATCGCTCCCTTGCGCAGTTTCGTGGCCGAGCCGATGCGATATGGAAATTTGTTCCTGGCCGGAGACGCCGCCCATATCGTGCCGCCTACAGGTGCCAAAGGCCTCAATTCTGCGGCGAGCGATATCTATTATCTCTACCACGCCTTTGTCGCGCATTATCAGGATGGCGACGACAGCGGGTTGGAGCAATATAGCGAGAAAGCGCTTGCCCGGGTTTGGAAGGCCCAGCGTTTCAGCTGGTGGATGACCACGCTGCTTCACGATTTCCCGGATAATATTCCCTACGATAACCGACTACAGGACACGGATATGGATTATCTCTTTTCGTCCGAAGCGGCGATGGCGTCGTTGGCCGAGAACTACGTTGGGCTACCGTTTTGACCGGATAGGTAAGTGATCGCAATTCCGGCCATGCAACAGCGCCCAACCCTGGATCAGCTGCGCCAGCATTTTTGATTCAGTCAGATCATGGAAAAGGTGGTGAGCCCTGCTGGGCTCGAACCAGCGACCTACTGATTAAAAGTCAGTTGCTCTACCGACTGAGCTAAGGGCCCACTCACCGCGCGCTCACCTAGGGGCGGGGCGGGGGCGGGTCAAGCGTGCATATAGCTGGCGCAGCGAAAGA
>CAJXLD010000243.1 GCA_913055595.1 uncultured Altererythrobacter sp. | reverse complement strand
CTGACTTCGGCTTCGGTGCCGAAATTGGCGATCTGGTCCTTGATGACCTTGGAGATTTCTGCGGCGCGGATTTCCATTTATCAGCCTTTCAGTTGCGCCCTCAGGCGCTCTTCATAGCTTGGGCAAGCGAGTTGAGACGGGTCCGGATCGAATTGTCGATGCGCTTCGAACCGATGGTAACGACGAGCCCGCCCAAAAGGTCGGGGTCGACGCGGGAATTCAGTTTGACGGTGCGGCCTTCGCGAGCGCGCAGCTTTCCTTCGAGTTCGGTCAGCTGGGCTTCTGTAAGCGGGTGGGCGCTGGCGACTTCCGCATTCACTTCGCCACGTTGGGCGGCGGCGATGGCGGAAAAGGCACGAATCATGGCGGGCAGATCTGCCACGCGCCGGTTTTCTGCCAGCACGCCCAGGAAGTTGCCGGTCAGATCGGACAAACCAAGGTGTGCGGCGATCCCACTCATAACGTTGCCCAGTTGGCTGCGGCTTACTTCGGGGTTCTTGATCAGGGCGCGGAGTTCACCCGATTCGGCCAGCGCCGCCGCAAGATTATCGAGGTCGGATTCGACGGTCGTGACCGTCCCCGCCTCGCTTGCGAGATCGAAGAGTGCCGATGCGTAACGCCCGGCTAGGCTTGCCTTAATACCGGCGGAAAGCTCCACGCGTATGGTCCCTTGTAAGGTTACCGAAAACGAAAGATTTCTCTTGCCGTAAAGTGGACGCAAACGGGTTGCCCCCGGCAAGGTTGGCGCGCGCCTAGCACCGGGGTGACAGGGATGCAAGTCGAGGGTGAGGAAAGACTATTCCGGCCTTGTAGATTCATCTTCCGGAACCAGATCGCAGCTATAGACCAGCCGCTCATTCGGTCGCTGTGGAAGCGTGGCAATAATGGCGATCTGTTGGTCGCCGAAAAGTTGCGCAGACTCTTCTCCGCTATCGCACATTGGGGCCCGGATTTGCGCTCTAGCGGCGCGGGCTTCGCTCATCGCAGTGCGATCAAGGAGAAAGCGCTCGATAACATATTCGCCGGTGCCTTCATTGTAACGGCTGATGGAAACAGCCTCTTCATTGGCGGGCACCAGCACGCGGCTCCATTCATCGCCGGTCAGGCCATATTGGGTTTGACCATTGATGCAGCCTCCTGCTTGCCAACCCAATTCGAGATTTTCGACCGGGGCTCCCAGTACACGGCTTCGCGCAGCATCAAGTGTGCAGCTGAGTGTGCCTTGGGTAATGGCGGGGATAATTACACCGGACTCTTCGACAGCCATCTCATCGCGCAGCCGCTCTTCCAACAATTCCTCGACCTCTTCGAAGTTGGGGCGGCTGAGCCAGGCTACTCCCGAGCCTACAAGGGCCAAAAGCGCTGCCGATCCGCCCAGGGATCTTGCGCGGAAATCACCGCGACGATGGGCGTCGGCTGCATAGGCGGCGGCTCCTGCGAAAAGCATGAAGAGCAAAAGGCTCAGTGCCATGCCGTTGGCGCGCTGGTCCATCATAGAGAATTCGATCTGCCGACGAAGCTCGGCACGGCGCTGTGCGCGGGCCCTCTCGTCCGCTTCCTCTGCAGATTGCGCCGCCTGCAGGCGGAGGCGCTGCCGTTCCTGCTCCTCTGCATCAAGAACCTCGAAGCTTCGGCATGGCAGGGAATTGATGCGTGGCGTCACTTCATTTGCGCGCAGGAAGGGCAGCAATTCGCGCACGGTCACGGCAAAAAAGAACTCTGCCTCGGTTCCCTGGCTTTCGGCACCGAAGGAATTTACGCCGATGACGCGGCCGCATTCATCCAGCAGCGGACCGCCGCTATTGCCCCGCGCGATGGGGGCGGTGTGCAGCACCGTATCAAATTCACGGCTCGGGCGGCGACCGGAAAGAAAACCGGGGCTGGTTACCGGTGGCTGCGCTCGAAATATGTCCTCTTCCCCCAATCCCTGTGCCTGGTCGACATTCATAGGATAGCCGACGGCAATTACAGTGCCTGCATTGGCGGGAGGGTTTCCGGCGATGGTCAATGGCGGAAGGCGCAAAGGGCTGGTCGTGGTGATCAATGCCAGGTCATTGCGTGGCGAGACGGACATCACCCTGCCATAAACAGCTTCTCCCCCATCCGAGGGTACGATACCGATCGAAAGGCGGTCGTCGTCTATGGCCGGACCCACGACATGGGCGTTGGTTACGATGGTTTCCGCATCGACTGCAAAGCCCGTTCCGTGACTGATGGGAAAGATTGCCTCCCCGTCGCGGCCGACGACCACCACGCGCACAACGCCGCGCGCTGCCGCATCGATATCTGCCGGGTCCGCATAAGCGGGTACCGCAAAAAACCCTGCGAGCGTCAGGACGAGCAGGGCAAATAGGTGAGACAGCGACAACGGTGATGACATGCCCCTCCATCACACTCCTGCAGGACAAGCGCAAGATTCGAGAAGCATTTCGTCCGTCCCGCCCTAAGATGCAGCGTATGACGAGTCTGGATATCAATGCGGAAATGGAAGCTGCGGTGGAACAGGCCGCGCGCCTGCTCGATGGTGAGGGCAAGGCACCGTCCTTGCCTGAAGTCGCCAATGCAGTCGGATATTCGCCCAGTCACTTCCAGCGTGTGTTCAAGCGGATAACCGGCCTGTCTCCGGCGGCATTTGCCCGTGCGATCCGCGAAGAACGGGCGGTGGCGGCGTTGAAGAATGGCCAGAGGGTGACCGATGCCATTTACGATGCAGGATATGAAAGCCCGGCGCGATTCTATGCAGCGATGCAGGCTCGACTGGGCATGACTCCTTCTGCCTGGCGCAAGGGCGGGGCAGGTGTGGTGATTGGCTGGACCTTGTTCGATACCTCGCTTGGCTCGGTATTGCTGGCCGTAACGGAAAAGGGAATTTGTCGCCTTTCCTTCAATGAGGGCGAGGAAGAGTTGAAGGCGCAATTCCCCAATGCCGAGCTTGCAGCGGGTGCGGTGCCGCAAGACCTCGCCGAGAAGGTGCTTAAGGTTATCGAGCGGCCTTCGACGGGAAGTGATCTTCCGCTCGATGTTCAAGGGACGCCTTTCCAGCAGCGTGTCTGGCAACAATTGCGCGCAATTCCTCCGGGCGAGACGCGCAGCTATGCTGAGGTTGCCGCCGCCGTTTGTACGCGCAAGGCCAGCCGCGCGGTCGGCGGGGCGAATGGTGCCAATCCCGTGGCGGTGCTTGTGCCTTGCCACCGTGTTGTTGCGTCGGATGGTTCGCTAGGCGGCTATGCCTACGGCACCAAGATCAAGGCAGAACTCTTGCGGCGCGAACGTGAAGTCTTGGGTTAAACAAAGCTGTAAGGATCGATATCCACGTTTACGCGCACACCCGGAGCGAATTGCAATGATCCGAGCCATTCGCGGATCACATCCTGCAGATTGGCACTTCGGCGGGCATTGATCAGCAGGCGAAAGCGGTAGCGGTTGCGCAGTAGTGCCAGTGGCGCGGGGGCAGGGCCAAGGATCTGCACATCGTCCAACTTGGGGCGTGACGCGCCAATTTGATTGGCGGCTTCGCGCGCTTCCTTGTCGTCCTCGCTCGAGACGATGATGGCAGCCCATCGACCAAAAGGCGGGGCGCCCGCGTGGCGGCGGGCCTCGGTTTCCGCCTCGTAGAAGGCGTTGCGATCACCGGCGGCGAGGGCGGCGATGACAGGCGCTTCGGGATGACGGGTCTGGATCAGCACTTCGCCATGCTTGTCCCC
>CAJXLD010000242.1 GCA_913055595.1 uncultured Altererythrobacter sp. | reverse complement strand
TAGTCCAGTGAGCAGACAACGCCCCCAGCTTCCATTTTCGTCACCCTGAACTTGTTTCAGGGTCCATTTCTCAGCCCGCATGGAGTTGTGAGAGAGGCGAGATGGATGCTGAAACGAGTTCAGCATGACGACTTAGGCGACTTGGATCACGCTATCGTCCCGCGCCAAGCACCATAGGCTCAATCCCGCCGCCGTTGCCCGCTCTACCGCCATGGATGTCGGCAGCGAGATGGTGACCAGCGTTGTCGCTCCGGCGCGTACGGCCTTTTCGACGATCTCGTAGGAACAGCGCGCGCTGGACAGGATGAAACCTTGTGCCGGGTCCTGCCCCGCGCTGGCGAGGGCGCCGATGAGCTTGTCCATTGCATTGTGGCGACCGACATCCTCTCGGGCGTGCAGGATCGTGCCGTCCATTGTGCAGAAGGCGGCGGCGTGGGCGGCACCGGTCTCTCTGGTCAGCGGCTGGTGATCACGCAGTTTGGCGAGCGCGGCAAAGATCGCTTGCGGGTCGAGCGCTGCATGCGCGGCGACCTGGGGCAGGGGTTTGGACACGGCATCGAGGTTCTCGATACCGCACAGACCGCAGCTGCTCTCGGCCACGCGGGTACGCACGCGTTCGGTCAGCTTCTCTATGCCCAGACCGGTCAGCTGCGCGCGGCAGATCCAGCCCTTCTCGACCTCCACCACGTTGAGGTCCGTCACCTCGTCTGCCGACGCGGCAAGCCCCTCGGTCAAGGCGAACCCTAGCGCGAAATCGGCGAGATCGCTGGGTGTGGCCATCATCACCGCATAGGCGAGGCCGTTGAATTCGAGCGCCACCGGAACTTCGGGCACCCAAATGCGCGAAACGGGGCGCGTGGCCCCTTCCTTGCCGAATTCGACCGGATCAGCCGCCGTCGGAATGGTCCACCTCGTCGCGACGATTGAAGGTCGTCGCGCCGCTCTGCGGAGTCGGTGTCACGCCCGATGCCAGCGTCTCGATCGCTTCGCCCGCAATGGACGAGAGCTGCGCGCGGTCATCGGCAAAGATTTCCGCCTTCATCCGCGGGTCCCAGAACTTGTGGATGTGGTCGGCCGTGGCCATCACCGCATCCTTGTGCCCGATCGCCGAGAAATTCTGGGCGATCTGGTTGGCCATGCGGCGCAGTTTCGCGATATCCATTATTCGGCAGGCTCCATGGCTTCGATCCGGCGCGCCTTGGCGGTGAGATCGGCATATTCTTCCTGCCACTCGCTTGGCCCGTTGCTGGGCGTCACCTGCACGGCGGTCACCTTGTATTCGGGACAGTTGGTGGCCCAATCCGAATTATCGGTGGTGACGACGTTGGCCTGCGTATCGGGGTGGTGGAAGGTAGTGTAGACCACGCCCGGAGCGACGCGATCGGTCACTTCCACGCGCAATGTGGTTTCGCCCGCACGGCTGGCAAGGCGCGCGAAATCGCCCGTGGTAAGGCCGCGGTTCTCGGCATCGGTCGGGTGAATTTCGAGCACATCCTCGCTGTGCCAGACCTGGTTGCCTGTACGGCGGGTCTGCGCGCCGACGTTGTACTGGCTAAGGATACGACCGGTGGTCAGCAGCAGCGGGAAGCGCGGACCGGTCTTTTCATCGGTCGGGACATATTCGGTCACCACGAATTTGCCCTTGCCGCGCACGAAGCCTTCGACATGCATGACCGGAGAGCCCTGCGGGGCCTTGTCGGTCACCGGCCATTGCAGCTGTTCGCCATTGATTACGCGTTCCCAGGTGACACCGGCAAAGGTCGGTGTCAGGCGCGAGATTTCGGCGAGGATTTCGCTGGCATGCTTGTAGTTCCAGTCGCAGCCGATGGCATTGGCCAGCAGCTGGGTAACCTGCCAGTCCTGGTATCCATTGGCCGGTTCCATCACCTTGCGTACGGGCTGGATGCGGCGCTCGGCATTGGTAAAGGTGCCTGCCTTTTCGAGGAAGGTCGAACCGGGCAGGAAGACATGCGCGTAATTCGCCGTCTCGTTCAAGAACAGGTCGTGCACGATCACGCAGTCCATGGCGGCAAGGCCGGCGGCAACGTGATGCGTGTCCGGATCGGACTGGAGAATGTCTTCGCCCTGGATGTAGATTGCCTTGAAGCTGCCACTCACGGCGGCATCGAGCATGTTGGGAATACGCAGTCCGGGTTCGGGATCGAGCGTCACGCCCCAGTCCTTTTCGAACAATTCGCGCGTTCCCGGCTGCGAGATGTGGCGATAGCCCGAAAGCTCATGCGGGAAACTGCCCATGTCGCAGGCACCCTGCACATTGTTCTGCCCGCGCAGCGGGTTCACGCCCACGCCTTCACGGCCGATATTGCCGGTCGCCATGGCGAGGTTGGCGATTGCCATCACGGTGGATGAACCTTGCGAGTGCTCGGTCACTCCGAGACCGTAATAGATCGCGCCATTGCCGCCCGTTGCGAACAGGCGGGCAGCTTCGCGCACGGTATGTGCGGGAACGCGCGTGACCGATTCGAGGAACTCGGGGCTGTGGCGTTCCTCGGAAACGAAGCGTGCCCAGTCTTGATATTCGTCCCAGTCGCAGCGTTCCTTGATGAAGTCCTCGTCGGCAAGGCCTTCGGTGACGATCACGTGAGCGAGGCTGGTCAGAACGGCGACATTGGTGCCCGGTTGCAGCGGCAGATGGTGCGCTGCCTCGATGTGCGGGCTCTTCACCAGATCGATGCGGCGCGGATCGACCACGATCATCTTCGCGCCCTTGCGCAGGCGGCGTTTGATACGGCTGCCGAACACCGGGTGGGCTTCGGTCGGATTGGCACCAATCACCAGGAAGACATCGGTCTTGTCGGCGGAATCAAAGTTCTGTGTACCGGCGCTGGTTCCGAATGTGGTCGAGAGGCCGTATCCGGTGGGTGAATGGCAGACACGGGCACAGGTATCGGTGTTGTTCGAGCCGAAACCTGCACGCACCAGCTTCTGCACGAGGAAGGATTCCTCATTCGTACAGCGGCTGGAAGTGATGCCACCCAGCGCGCGCGGGCCATGCTCGGCCTTTATCTTGTTGATGCGATCCGCCGCAAAACCGATGGCTTCGTCCCAGCTGACTTCGCGCCAGGGCTGGTCGATGCTCTCGCGCACCATGGGCTTGGTGATGCGGTCCTTGTGGTTGGCATAGCCCCAGGCAAAGCGACCCTTGACACAGCTATGTCCGCGGTTGGCCTTGCCGTCCTTCCAGGGGACCATGCGGACGAGCTGTTCGCCCTTCATTTCCGCACGGAAGGCACAGCCCACGCCGCAATAGGCGCAGGTGGTAACGACCGAACGTTCGGGCAGTCCGTGTTCCTTGACGCTCTTTTCCATCAGCGCGCTGGTCGGGCAGGCCTGCACGCAGGCGCCGCAGCTGACGCATTCGGAGGAGAGGAAATCGTCCACCGTCTGACCGGCGGAGATCATGCTGGCAAAGCCGCGACCGTCGACGGTCAGTGCGAAGGTGCCCTGTACCTCGTCGCAGGCGCGCACGCAGCGGCTGCAGACGATGCATTTGTCCGATGCGAAGGAAAAATAGGGACTTGAGCCGTCGACAGCGCCGCCCAGGTGGTTGTCGCCTTCATAGCCATAGCGTACATCGCGCAGGCCCACGGCTGCGGCTTCATCCTGCAATTCGCAATCATTGTTGGCGGAGCAGGTGAGGCAGTCGAGCGGGTGGTCGGAGATATAGAGCTCCATCACGCCCTTGCGCAGCTTTTCCAGGCGCG
>CAJXLD010000241.1 GCA_913055595.1 uncultured Altererythrobacter sp. | reverse complement strand
GATATCTTCAACAAATGCAATCCCGAAACGCGTATCCTGCTTCCAGGCGACCGTACCTTCGACCCAGCCGATTCCGCGCAGTTCAACCGATACCAGTTCTCCGCGAGAAACGCGTACGGGTCCCTCCGCCATCATGCCTCGCGGCGAAAGGTTGCGTAGCTTGACGCGATGCTCATCACCGCTTCCATCCACCCGCAATTGGGCAAGCAGGAAAAGGCTGTCGCGGTGGGCCTGACGTGTGTCGATATTACTCATTGCGCAGTTGCGATCCTGGTTATTGCGGACCCAAGCGGGCCAGCGACGGCGAAACAGAAACTGCGCCCGCAATGCCTAACCGGAAGTTAAATGCGCCACCAAGATGGCACAACTGTCCCGAACTGGATCAGTTGTCGCGAGAAATCTTTTCGCGCCGTTCGTGGGCCTGCTGCGCTTCCACCGTCATGATCGCGATCGGACGTGCGATCAAACGATTGATGCCGATGGGATCTCCGGTGACTTCGCACCAACCATATTCGCCGATATCGATTCGCCGTAGTGCGGCATCGATCTTGGCAATCAGCTTGCGCTGGCGGTCGCGCGTCCGCAGTTCGATTCCCCAATCGGTTTCAGATGAGGCGCGGTCATTCAGATCGGGTTCGCGGATCGGGCCATCCTGCAATCCACGCAATGTTCCTTCGGATGCTTGCAAGATCGATTTCTTCCATTCGAGCAGAAGCACACGGAAAAAATTCAACTGCGCGTCAGACATATATTCTTCGTCTTCGCTCGGCGCATAATCGTCCGGCAAGGCACGTTTCGCTTTTGTGAGAATGTCTATGTCGTCTCTGGGAATCGACGCCATTATGTACTCCGCATCCTGATCCGTCCCGGCTCGCCCTGCGATTTCGGCGCTCTGCCCTTAAGGGTCTGTATCTTGCCTGAATCAAACCGGATTGAGGCGGGCCTATAGTGGGAGCGCCAGTGGCATACAAGCGGCAATTGCCCGCTTGCGACATGCTGCGACAGAATGTGGACGATTCGATAATTCCGACATTCGTTCGGCGCGTTAACCTTTTCTTGACCATGTTAGTCAAAACCTTGGTCTATCGAAGCCCGGACAAATGGGATGGACGGGCAAACATGGGGGTAAACGGTCATGGAACTCGCCAAGATTGAGACCTTTGCAAAAACTGAAGTTGCCGATGTTTCCGGCGCCGACATGATGGTTGCCAAGAGCCTCGCCGCAGCCGCAGCGGGTGACGAAAACGCCTATTTTGATCTTGGCGTTGTCTTTTCTACCGGTGGTCACGGCGTCGAGTGCGACCTGATCGAGGCGCATAAATGGTTCAACCTCGCCGCCTCGCGTGGCCATGAGGAAGCAGCCTGGTGCCGCGCCGACGTATCGGACGAAATGACCGCCCGTGAAATCGCCGAAGCCCAGCGTCGTGCCCGCGAATGGCTCGCCGCCGGCAGCCGCCGCGCCGCCTGATCAGCCTTTCCTGAAAGGCGTGTGACCGCCCAGATGGAGGCGGTCGATGGCGACGCCCCGCCTTTCGCGGTCGAGGAAGTCCTCCACCGCGCGGCGAAAGCCCGGGTCTGGCAGGAAATGCAGTGAAGTGGTGGTCACCGGCTCATAGCCACGCGCCAGCTTGTGCCCTCCCTGGGCTCCTGCTTCCACCCGCTTGAGACCAAGTTCGATGGCGACATCGATCGCCTGGTAATAGCACAGCTCGAAATGCAGGAAGGGCTTGTCGACCAGGCACCCCCAATAGCGACCGTAAAGCGCTTCTGGGCCGACAAAGTTGAGTGCACCTGCAATGGGCATGTCATCCTGATAGGCCAGCACGAGCAGCACGCTCTCCCCCATTCTCTCGCCGAACAGGTCGAATGCCTCCCGCGTCAGATAAGGTGTGCCCCATTTGCGTGCCCCTGTGTCCTGATAGAACAGCCAGAAGGCATCCCAATGTTCGGGTTTGATGTCATCGCCGGAAAGCCGCTTGACCTCCACGCCTTCCAGTGCAGCCGCCCTTTCCTTGCGGATCGCCTTGCGCTTGCGTGATGACAGGGCGGCGAGGAATTCTTCGAAATTGCCGTAATCGCGATTGTGCCAGTGGAACTGGATATCGTCGCGCCTGAGCCAGCCCGCCTCCTCGAAGAAGCGATGCTGGGCCGGCTCTACGAATGTCGCATGGGCAGAGGAGAATTCGTTCTGTACGCACAATGCCTGCACCGCGCGCAATAGTGTCTGGGCGAAACGCTCTTCCTGAAACAGCAGCCTGGGGCCCGTCGCAGGTGTGAAGGGTGCCGCAATCTGCAGCTTGGGATAGTAATCGCCTCCCGCCCTCTCCCAGGCATCGGCCCAGGCATGGTCGAACACATATTCACCCTGACTGTGCCCCTTGGCATAGCAGGGCACGACCCCCGCCAGCTCACCCGCCTCGTCGTCGACAAGAATCGGCACGCTCTGCCAGCCGGTCCCTTCGCCCACGCTGCCCGAATCTTCGAGCGACGAGAGAAAGGCATGGCGCATAAAGGGATTGCCGCCTGGATTGAGCGCGTCCCATTGGGCCGCATCGACCGCTCCAACGGCGGGGGCTAGGCGGGCTGTGATCTCACTGTCGGCCATTGCCGCCTATTTAGGACAGGCAAGGTGATTATGCGAGGCCCTGGCCTTCGGCAATCGGTGCATCGGCATGGGCCTTGGCGCGGTCTCGCAATTCGGATGACGAAACGGTCCAGGTCAGCACTGGCAGGCCCCGGCTACGCTGGCTTGCCGCAAAAGGGCTGGGCAGGTCGCGAACATCATAGGCGAGGAATTGCGGGCGCGAATACCAGAGGGAAATATGCCGTTTTGCGCTTTCCTCAAAGCCCCGGCGTCCCTTCTCCGTCACGATCAGCCCACGCGCGATCCCCGGCGCATGCCGCGCGAACCACGCGCCAACCCGCGGGTCGAAAGACATCACCGCAACTTTTCCCGAATAGTCGGTCAGATCGCGTTCCACTGCACGGCACAAGATAGCAACCGATTGGCCGCTATCTACCTTGATCTCCACCAGCAAGGGCTCCTCGCCAGCGACAATATCCAGCAGATCCTTCAAGCTGGGCAATGTCTCGCCGCCTTCCGAAAGATGAATGGCAGTCAGCTCTTCCAGCGTCATCTGATCGACCACACCCTCGCGATCGGTCAGGCGATTCAGGGTGGCATCGTGGAAGACGATCGCGCGCCCGTCGCTGGTCAGGCGGACATCGCATTCCATGCCCAGCCCCTTCTCGACAGCACCGCGGAAAGCTGCTGGAGAATTCTCGGGAACGCCCTCGTGATGCAGCCCGCGATGGGCGTAGACATGCTGGCCGAGCCATTCGACTTCGCGCGCATCTGGCGCGGGTGCGAAGAGGGTATCAATCCACCGCAAGGGCAATCACGGCATCCACTTCGACCGCCGCCCCCAGTGGCAGCACCGGAACACCCACCGCGCTACGTGCATGACGCCCGGCCTCACCGAAGATTTCGAACATCAGTTCCGAAGCGCCGTTGGCGACCTTGGGCTGGTCGGTGAATTCGGAGGTCGAATTCACAAAAGCACCTAGCTTCACCACGCGCTCCACCTTCTCGAGCACACCAGCCGCCTTGAGCTGCGCGGTGATCATCAGCCCGCAGGCGCGCGCGGCGGCATAGCCATCGTCGGTCGAGAGATTCTCGCCCAGACGGCCGGTGACCAATTGCCCGTCGACAAACGGAAGCTGTCCCGAAACATGCGCCAGCCCTTT
>CAJXLD010000240.1 GCA_913055595.1 uncultured Altererythrobacter sp. | reverse complement strand
GCAGCGCATCGACGTGGTCCCGTGGCCCCTGCCCCCGCACGAGCAGCCGACGCCCATCGACACCGTGCGGGCCCGCAACGGCATCATCGGCCAGATCATCCTCCTGCCGGCCAGCCCCCGCCCCGAGGCCGACCACGTGGTGGCGGTGCGGGCCATGCGCCACCTGGCCTCCCGGCACAAGGAGACCACGCTCGTGCTCCTGGGCAGCGAGGGAGCCGCCGAGCGCAAGGTGCAGGAAGCGATCCGCACGCTGATCCGGTGGGCAGGTGACGATCCTTCCCGTGAAGGCTTGCTCGACACGCCTGCGCGCGTCGCCCGCGCGTGGCGAGAATATTGCCAGGGTTACGATGAAGACCCTTCGAGGCACCTTAGTCGCGTGTTCGAGGAAGTAGGCGGCTATGATGAGATCGTGCTGTTGAAGGATATCCCCTTCCAGAGCCACTGTGAGCACCACATGGCGCCGATCATTGGTAAGGCCGCGATCGCATATCTTCCGAATGATCGTGTGGTCGGCATTTCCAAGCTTGCACGCGTACTGCATGGCTATGCTCGGCGGCTACAGATCCAGGAACGACTGACGGCCGAGGTTGCCGAGTGCATCTGGACGCACCTTGAACCCCGCGGCGTTGCGGTGGTGATCGAGGCGAGCCATGCCTGCATGACAGCGCGCGGCGTGCGTACACCGGGCGTCAACATGGTGACGTCCAGGGTAATGGGCCTCTTCCGCAGCGATTCGAAGAGTCGCGAGGAAGTTCTCAAATTGATGGGCTATTGATACGGGTCGCGGATATTGCCTGAAGCGAGGGGTAAGAAATGACTGCACTCTATGTGCGCGGAGGACAGAAGCTGAAGGGAAGGATTGATCCCTCGGCTAACAAGAATGCCGTCCTTCCGGTGCTGTGCGCCACGCTGCTGAGCGACGCGCCCATTACCCTGCGCAATGTTCCCGACATTACGGACGTCAACCGCATCCTTGATTTCTTTGCCGAGCTGGGCAGCACGGTGAAATGGGACAAGGCCGGAAAGATATTCGAGATCGATCATTCGACCATGCCGTCCAATGCCCGCGCCACATTGCCGCAGGCCATGCGTGCCAGCATCATGATGATTCCCGGCCTGCTCGCCCGACTTGGCGAAGCCAGGCTGGAGAGTGAGGTCAAAGGCTGTACTTTGGGTGCGCGCGAGATCGATCCGCACGTCGCCGTGTTCAAGGCTTTCGGCGCAGAAGTTTCCACCGAAGGCAAGGACATCGTCATCCGTCAGAAGGCGAAAGCCGAGGGCACGCGGATGTGGCTCGAATATGCCAGCGTCACCACCACCGAAAACTTTATCATAAGCGCGCTGACTGCGGACGGTAACAGCCAGATCGTCAATGCCGCCTGCGAACCGCATGTGCAGGAGATGTGTGCCTTCCTTGAGCTCATGGGCGCACGTATCAAGGGCAAGGGCACCTCGATGGTAACGGTCGAAGGCGAGGTAGAGCTAGAAGGAGCCGACTATACGTTCGTGGAGGATTTCCACGAGGTGGCGACCTTCCTCGCGCTTTCAGCTGTGACGGGCGGCGATATTTCGGTGCGTAATTCGCAGCCCGAAATGTTCATGCTGATCGACCGGACATTCGAGAAATTTGGCGCTCATGTCGAACATGCCGATGGCTGGTCACGGCTCAATGCGCCGGAAGAGCTGGTGGTGCAGCAGAACTTCACCAGCCATCTCACGACAAAGGTGGAAGCTGCGCCCTGGCCTTACATTCCTGCCGACCTGCTGCCCATCTTCATTGCGCTGGGTGTCAGGGCCAAGGGTCAGACCATGTTCTGGAACAAGGTCTACGAAGGCGGTTTGACCTGGCACACCGAGCTTTCGCTCTTCGGTGCGCATACGCTGCTATGCGATCCGCACCGCCTGATCACATTCGGCGGCAACCGCCTTGTACCCGCGACGGTGACCAGCCCCTATATCATCCGCGTGGCCATAGCCCTGCTGATGGTGGCTGCATCGATCGAAGGCGAGAGCAAGATCCTCGATGCCGATCCAATCAAACGGGCACACCCCAATTTCGTGCCCAACATCGATAGCCTGGGCGTGAATTGCGAATGGGAGGGCTGACCCCGAACTGAGCGCCGCAATAGAAAAGGGGCACCTGTAGCGGGCGCCCCTTTCTTCGTTTCAGACTCTAGAACGATGTCAGAGCTGCCCCAGCATATGCTCCGCGCTGGAGACTGCGAACTGGCCGGGTTCCTCCACATTGAGTTCGGTCACCACGCCATCATCAACGATCATGGAGAAACGCTGGCCGCGCTTGCCCATGCCGAATCCGCTGCCATCCATGGTGAGGCCCACGGCTTCTGCGAAGTCGCCATTCCCGTCTGCCAGCATGGTGATGTCGTCCGATCCCGACGCGGCATTCCATGCGCCCATCACGAAGGCATCGTTCACTGCAGTGCAAGCAATCTCGTCTACGCCTTTGGCCTTCAGTTCGGCTGCCTTTTCGACGAAGCCCGGCAGGTGTTTGGCGGAGCAGGTGGGCGTGAAGGCGCCCGGCACCGAAAACAGCGCCACCTTCTTGCCAGCGAAATAGTCGCCGCTCTGTACCTTGTCCGGCCCTTCGGAAGTGGCCTTGACCAGCGTTACGTCAGGTAGCTTGTCACCTTTGGAAATAGTCATTTGGGAAGATCCTCCTGGTCCCGATCCTTAGGGTATCGAGATAGGCCGTGGGCCCGGTCATGCAAGTGGCAATCGCCCTCCGGAACATGGTAAATTCCACTTTAATCGCGTGTGGGAAGGTGAGGTAAAGGCTCTTCGGTCAGTTTCGTTTCAGAAGCGAATGGGTCGCTTCGGGGAGACTGGCTAATGAACAAGGTCGGAAAATGGGTCGCAGCAGCACTGGCGATGGGATCGCTGGTTGCAATTCCGAATGTAGCACAAGCGGACACTTCCGAAGCAGAACAGCTTCGCAGGCTTGATATCATGCTGATGGTCACGTCACTGCGCTGCCGACGCGGCGCGGATGATTTCCAGGACGATTACTATCGCTTCGCCAGCCGACATGTAAGCACATTGCGTGCGGCGAGTCGGGATTTGAGTGCAGATCATGAACGGCGTCATGGCAGGCGTTCTGCTCGCCGATACATGGATACGATGAGCACGAGCATGGCCAATCGTTACGGGTTGGGGCACCCGTGGATGGATTGCGCCGAGCTGGCAGAGGCGACACGCAATCTCGCGGATACTGGTGATCGACGGCAGCTTCTGGTGGCTGCCGGTGAGTTACTGGCCGAACGACCGGTTCGCCGCGATCGGCTTCTCGCCGCCTATTAACTTTCGTCACACCTGACTTTCCGTCATTGCGGGCAGGCCGAGCGACAAGCAGGGGTTGTCGCTTAGGCCTGCGGCGACTATGTCCGCGCACGACATTGCGTTGCATGGAGCCCCGGCGACGTTTCACCCGTAAATGACAGGAGAAGTGTACGTGGCCACTGCCGCTGCTGAGAAAGACTATATCGTCAAGGACATCTCGCTCGCCGATTTCGGCCGTGAAGAGATCAATATCGCTGAAACCGAAATGCCGGGCCTGATGGCCTTGCGGGACGAGTTTGGTGCCGCCAAGCCGTTGCGCGGTGCGCGCATCACCGGCTCGCTGCACATGACCATCCAGACCGCCGTGCTGATCGAAACGCTGGTGGAATTGGGCGCCGATGTGCGCTGGGCCACCTGCAATATCTTCTCGACGCAGGATCATGCGGCTGCCGCGATTGCTG
>CAJXLD010000239.1 GCA_913055595.1 uncultured Altererythrobacter sp. | reverse complement strand
GCAGTAAAACCCACTCGGACGGGAGGAGGGAACCTCCCACTTCTCGATGGCCTCAGGAGCCCAATCGAGGACACCGTGCACGAGCAATCTGTAGCATCGCATTCTTGGAGATTATTAGGATAAAGCAATGTCCGCAATTGGGTCGTTAGCGGACCTTCGCCGCCTCACCCCCGCGCAATCTCGCGCCAGCCGATGTCCTTGCGGTAGAATCCGCTGGGAAAGTCCACCTTTTTCGTCGCGGCATAGGCAGCATCCTGCGCTGCCCTGATATCCGCGCCCCTGGCGGTGACGTTGAGCACGCGGCCGCCACTGGCGCGCAGCATGCCGTCATCGTCGAGCGTCGTGCCCGCGTGGAAGACCTTGGCTCCGCCCGCTTCGGCATCCTTCAGGTCGATCGCGCCGCCCTTTTCGGGCGTGCCGGGATAGCCCTTGGCCGCCATTACCACGGTCATCGCCGTGTCGGGCGCAAAGCCGGGGCGCGGCATGCTGGCGAGGCTGTTGTTGGCGCAGGCGAGCATGTAATCGGCAAGGTCATCCTCCAGCCGCATCATCAGCACCTGGCATTCGGGATCGCCGAAGCGGCAGTTGTATTCGACCAGCTTGGGCCCTTCGTCGGTCAGCATGAGCCCAGCATAGAGCACGCCCGAATAGGGCGTCCCCTCGTCGGCCAGTTGCCGGACAGTGGGCGCTACGATCTTCTGGATCACCTCGGCGCGCAGTTCGGGCGTGATGATGGGCGCCGGGCTGTAGGCGCCCATGCCGCCGGTATTGGGGCCGGTATCGCCTTCGCCCACGCGCTTGTGATCCTGCGCGCTGCCGAAAGCGACAATGGTGGCGCCATCGGTAAGCGCGAAGAAGCTCGCCTCCTCGCCCTCCATGAATTCCTCGATCACCACTTCGGCACCCGCAGCACCGAACTGGCCGCCGAACATATCTGCCAGCGCTTCTTCTGCATCCTTGCGGTTTTCGGCGATGACCACGCCCTTGCCCGCAGCGAGCCCGTCGGCCTTGAGCACATAGGGCGGTTCGAAATCATTGAGCGCCGCCACCGCCTGTTCGAGCGAGGTAGTGCGTGCATAGCCGGCGGTGGGGATATCGGCACGGTCGCACAATTCCTTGGTGAAGGCCTTGCTGCCCTCAAGCTGCGCCGCGGCCTTGCTCGGGCCGAATACGGCAATTCCTTCCGCGCGCAGCGAATCGGCGAGGCCATCCACCAGCGGCGCCTCGGGCCCTATCACCACCAGGCCGATCTGCTCCTCCTCGCAGAAGGCGACGACCAGGTCATGGTCGGTCACATCCACGTCGAAACATTCCGCATGCTCGGCAATTCCCGGATTTCCGGGGGATGCGAAGAGCTTTCCGCCCTCTTTTGCGATCACGCGGGATTGCGCCAGCTTCCAGCTCAGCGCATGTTCGCGTCCGCCCGATCCCAGCAAGAGGATATTCATGCCCGGTTCCAATCCCGATTCCAATTCAGCAAGTGAGGGGCTGGTAGCCAATGAGCGCGCCGGGGACAATTCCGCTGCGCTTTCGATCACCGAGATTTCGCAGGCGCTGAAACGAACGGTCGAGGACCGCTTCGGTTATGTGAAACTGCGCGGCGAATTGTCCGGCGTGAAACGCGCTGCATCGGGCCACCTTTATTGCAGTCTCAAGGACGAGAAGGCGGTGATCGATGCGGTGATGTGGCGCGGCACCACGCAGCGGCTTGCCTTCGTGCCCGAGGACGGGATCGAAGTGATCGCCAGCGGCAAGATCACCACCTATCCGGGGCGTTCGAAATACCAGATCGTGATGGAGCGGATGGAAATCGCCGGCGAAGGCGCGCTCCTTGCCTTGCTGGAAAAGACCAGAAAACGGCTGGAGGCGGAGGGGTTGTTTGCGCACGAACGCAAGCGGGAGCTTCCCTTCATCCCGCGCACGATTGGCGTGGTGACGTCACCCACCGGTGCGGTGATCCGCGATATTCTCCATCGGCTGGCGGATCGCTTCCCCAGCCATGTGCTGGTCTGGCCGGTGCTGGTGCAGGGGCAGGGTGCGGCGGAGCAGGTCGCGGCCGCAGTGCGCGGGTTTGGAGCCATGCCAGAAGGCGAGCGCCCCGACCTGCTGATCGTGGCGCGCGGCGGCGGCTCGATCGAGGATCTGTGGGCCTTCAACGAGGAAGTGGTTGTCCGCGCCGTGGCCGAATCGCCGATCCCGACGATCAGCGCGGTGGGGCATGAGACCGACACCACGCTGTGCGACTATGCCGCAGACCGCCGTGCGCCCACGCCGACGGCAGCAGCGGAAATGGCGGTGCCGGTGCGCGCCGAACTCGCCAATACGCTCGATGATCTCGGCCTGCGCCAGCGCAAGACTGCCCTCCGGCCCGTGCAGCTGGGCCGCGAACGGCTGGACGCGCGCGCGCAACGCCTGCCGAAACCGGAACAATTACTGCAGCCTCAAACTCAGAGGCTGGACGATCTCTCCGAACGCTTGCGGCGCGGCTTGTTGGATCGCGCTGCCGAGGGACGCGAAAAGCTGGCCCAGCTGCGCCTTGCTCCCGCCGTGCTGCAGAGAAATGTTCGCGAAGCGAAGGCACGACTGGAAAATGTCCGCCTTGTGACATCGCTCGTCACCCGGCCGATAGCCGAACGCCAGGGCAGGCTTGATGCGCTGGCCCGGCTGGCCGAACAGCTCCATCCCGAAAAGCCGCTCGCGCGTGGTTATGCCATGGTGCTCGATGCCGAAGGCAAGGCTGTCACATCGCGCGCTTCAGCTCTGGGAAAGGCGCAATTGGATATACGTTTTGCCGATGGCGACCTTTCGGTGGTGCCGGCAGGGAAGAAGAAAGCTTCCTCCCCCAAGCCCAAGCCTCCCGAAGGCAGCCAGCCCAAATTGCTTTGAATCGCCACCATTGGTAAGAAGCCGCCCATGTTGATGTCATCGTCCGAAAAACCCGCCACGCTGATCTACGGCCCCAATGGCTTTCGCGTGGTCAAGCCCGGCCATTTCGTGCTCTGCGCGGTGACTGGCGAGGCAATCCTGCTCGAAGAGCTGGTCTATTGGAGCGTCGAGCGGCAGGAGGCATATGCCAGTGCGGAAATCTCGACGCGCCGCGCGCTCGAGGGCTGAATGAGCCGCCAGCTGCGGATCGCTGCCACGCTGGCCGCAATACTGATGGCGGGCGGTGCAGCGGCGCAACCTGTCGCATTCTCCGGGGGCTCAGAGGCTCTTACAACCGAATTCACCTTTGCCGGCGAAACAACGCAGGGCGGCTGGATTCGCGGTCGTGCGCCGGCCGGAACGGTGAGCGCACGTCTCGGCGATGAAACGCTTGCCCTCGATGAGCAGGGCCGCTTTTTCGCTGCCTTCGACCGCGATGCCGGACCAGAGGCGACGCTGGTCGCAGAACTGGAAGACGGATCTGCGGTCACTACCACCATCACCGTTTCCCCCCGCGCGTGGAACCTCGAACATATCGATGCGCCCTTGCGCCCGGGCGGCCAGTCGAGCGAAGCCTTCATGCGGCGCCGCCAGCCTGAGCTCGACCGAATCTGGGCGGCACGCGAAGAGGTGACGGGAGCGCAAGGCTGGCGTCAAAGCTTCATATGGCCGGTGACGGGGCGCATTTCGGGGCGCTTCGGTGCGCAGCGCATCTATCGCGGCGAGCCGGGCAGCTATCACAGCGGGCTCGACATCGCCCCTGGGGCGGGCACGCCTTTCGTGGCTCCTGCAGACGGGGTTGTTGTCCTCGCCGCGCATGACGATTTCTCGCTCGAGGGCAAATTGCTGATCATCGATCACGG
>CAJXLD010000238.1 GCA_913055595.1 uncultured Altererythrobacter sp. | reverse complement strand
AGATTCCAGTTCACGAGGTCGCGGCTATGAAAGATCGGCAGGCCGGGGAACCAGGCGAAGGTGGAGGTGACGAGATAGAAGTCGTCGTCCACGCGCACGAGCGAAGGATCGGGATGGAAGCCGGGCAGTACCGGATTGCGATAAAGGCCATCCGGAACCGGCGAATCGGTTTCCTCCGCCTGGTATTCAAAGAAATCGAATCGTGCCGTCGGCCCGGCCTGTACAGAAGCGGGTGCCGCCAGCGTTGCGAGCGCTAACACGGTTAACAATCTCATTACTTCCCCCTTGTGCAAGTCATGGGGCCTTTTTGCCCTTGCCGAACTCTTATAGCCCCTCTATGGTAGCGCTATCAAGGGCGAGGATGTATTACAGCCGATGAGCGGCAATTTGACAGAGATTTTGCCCGAAGATTTCGCTTCGGGACAGTTTATTGGCCGAGCGCAGGGGCCGGACGGTCCGTGCGTAATCGCGATTCGCAGCGGGCGCCTCTTCGATCTGACGCAGACCGTCGCTAGTGTCGCTGGAGCAGTAGCCCGCCGCAAATTTACTGGCGGCAATGATATCGGCACCGTTGAAGACGGCCTTCCAGAAGGCTGGAGCCTGCTTTCGCCGGTCGATTTGCAATGCATCAAGGCCAGCGGTGTCACCTTCGCCCTTTCCGCTATCGAGCGCGTGATCGAGGAGCGCGCACGAGGCGATGCCGGCAAGGCGGCGGAGATTCGCGCCGCGCTGGAAGAGAAGGTCGGCGCGGGTATTCGCTCGGTCGTTCCGGGCAGCAAGGAAGCCGCAGAGCTCAAGGCAGCGCTGATCGCCGAGGACATGTGGTCGCAATATCTCGAAGTCGCGATCGGGCCGGATGCGGAGATCTTTTCCAAGTCGCCGGTGCTTTCAACCGTGGGGCACGGCGCGCAAATCGGCGTCCGTTCCGATTCGAGCTGGAACAACCCGGAGCCCGAGGTGGTGCTGGTGTGCGATGCGGATGGCGCAGTGGTCGGCGCCACGCTGGGCAATGACGTGAACCTGCGCGATTTCGAAGGGCGCAGTGCATTGCTGCTGTCCAAGGCGAAGGACAATACCGCCTCCTGCGCGATCGGCCCCTTCATCCGCCTGTTCGACGACAGCTTCACGATGAGCGATGTACGCCAGGCCAATGTCGACCTGCTAATCGAAGGGCCGGAGGGCTATCGCCTCGAAGGCGCCAACGACATGGGCCAGATCAGCCGCGATCCGACCGAACTGGTCAGCCAGTGCTTGTCCGAACATCACTATCCCGATGGTTTCGTGCTTTTCTGCGGCACGCTCTTCGCGCCGACGCAGGACAGGGACACGCCCGGCGCAGGCTTCACCCACAAGATGGGGGATGTCGTCACCATCAGCTCGCGCCGTATCGGCACACTTCGCAATACCGTCACAACATCGCGTGATGCCCCGGCATGGACCATGGGCTTCGCCGCATTTGCACGCAATCTGGCCGAGCGCGGCCTGATAGACAGGATTTGAATTTTATGAGTACGCGTACCCTCTCTCACTACATCGGCGGCGAATTTACCGGCGCCAGCGATGCATTGGAGAGCATCAACCCTTCCGACACGAACGACATAGTCTCGCGCTTTCCCGATGGCGGTGCCGCCGAGGTGGATCAAGCCGTGGCAGCAGCCCAGGCTGCGCAGCCCGATTGGGCCGACGCTTCTCCCGAAGTGCGCTCCGACCTGCTGGAAAAAGTTGCTGTCGCACTGTTTGCCCGCGCAGAGGAACTGGGCGAGCTCCTGGCGCGCGAAGAAGGTAAATTGCGCGGTGAAGGCATGGGCGAAGTGCTGCGCGCTGCCCGCATCTTCCGCTATTTCAGCGGCGAGGCCTTGCGGCGTCACGGTTTTACGCTGGAGAGCACCCGCCCCGGACTGGACGTATCAACGCATCGCGAAGCCGTGGGCGTCGTCGGCCTGATCACGCCGTGGAATTTCCCCATCGCCATTCCCGCGTGGAAGGCGGCACCTGCCATGGCATTCGGCAATGCCGTGGTCCTCAAGGCAGCCAATGTCACGCCGACCATGGCGCACGCGCTGGCAGAGATCATCCATGAAACGGGCATTCCCGCAGGCGTGTTCAACCTCGTGCTGGGCCGCGGCGATGTCGGCCGGGCGATTGTCGATCACAACAATGTCAACGCGATCAGCTTTACCGGTAGCCAGCAAGTCGGTGCGCAAGTCGGCCTCAATGCGATGAAGCGCGGGGCCCGCGTGCAGATGGAAATGGGCGGCAAGAACCCGCTGGTCGTGCTCAACGATGCCGATCTCGAGAAAGCCGTGGCAATTGCGGCCGATGGCGGCTTCTTCCAGACCGGCCAACGTTGCACCGCTTCGAGCCGCGTCATCGTGGAGGATGGCATTCACGACGAATTCGTGGCCGCGCTGTGCGAAAAGGCGAAGAGCCTCAAGGTCGGCGCAGCGCTTGATCCATCTTCGCAGGTCGGACCCGCGGCCAGCGAAGCGCAGTTCGACCAGAATTTCCGCTATGTCGGCATTGCCTGCGATGAAGGCGGTCGCCTCGCGGGCGGCGGCGACAAGGTGGCCTGCGAGACCTCGGGCTATTTCATGCAGCCCACAGTGATCGCGGACACGAATCCCGACATGCGGATCAACAACGAAGAAGTTTTCGGCCCGGTGGTCTCCACCGTGCGCGTCAAGAATTACGAGGAAGCGCTGGAACTCGCCAATCGCGGCGATTTTGGCCTCTCCTCAGGGATCGTCACCAACAGCCTCAAGCATGCGCGGCATTTCCGCAAGCATGTGCGCGCTGGCATGGTGATGGTGAACCTGCCAACGGCCGGCGTCGATTACCACGTGCCTTTTGGCGGCACGCGCGGATCGAGCTACGGCCCAAGAGAGCAGGGGTTTGCTGCGGTCGAATTCTACACCCAGGTCAAAACGGTTTACACGGGGGATTGACGCAGATGGCTGACGGGATTTTGCGGCAGGAGGCCCAAATGGCGATTTACCCCAGTTTGGCTGGAAAAAAGGTGATCGTCAGCGGCGGTGGCTCCGGTATCGGCGAAGGCATCGTCGAAGGCTTTGTCCGCCAGGGGGCAGCCGTGGCTTTTGTCGATATTCAGGACAGGCCAAGCCAGGCGCTGGTTTCGCGCATGGCCGATGCGGAAATCGCACCGCTTTTCGTGCATTGCGACATCACCGATTGCGATGATTACGACGCCAAGATCGGCTCTCTGATAAAGCAGCTGGGCGGATGCGATGTGTTGATCAACAATGCCGCCAATGACGATCGCCACAAGCTTGAAGATGTAACATCGCAATATTGGGACGAACGCATGAGCGTCAATCTCAAGCATCAGTTCTTTGGCGCCAAGGCTGTCGTCCCGTCGATGAAGGCAGCAGGCGGTGGCTCGATCATCAATCTGGGGTCGATCAGCTGGCACCTCGCCTTGGAGGATCTGACGCTCTATCAGACCGCCAAGGCCGCCATCGAAGGCCTCACCCGCAGCCTCGCGCGCGAACTCGGGCGCGACAATATCCGCGTCAACGCCATCATCCCGGGTAATGTACAGACGCCGCGACAGATGAAATGGTATACGCCCGAAGGCGAGGCCGAAATCGTTGCCGCCCAGTGCCTTGACGGGCGTATCCAGCCAGTAGACATTGCCGCGATGGCCATGTTCCTTGCCAGTGATGACGCACGCTTTTGTACCGCGCACAATTATTGGGTGGATGCCGGATGGCGTTAAGCATCCCTACCCGCGCCTTGATCGATGTCGGCAGCAAGCTGGGCGAAGGCGTGCTGTGGGATGCGGATC
>CAJXLD010000237.1 GCA_913055595.1 uncultured Altererythrobacter sp. | reverse complement strand
GTCCCATAGCGATAGCGCCTTGAGCACCTCCTCGATCCGACCTTCGTCTGGTCCGCAGCCGAACATGCCGCGCGAATAGCGAACCTGCCGGATCACCTTGTCGAACATGTCGAAGCTGAGTTCCTGCGGCACCAACCCGATGCGCCGCCGCACCTCGCGCCAGTGTTTACGGATATCCAGCCCGAATGCCTTGATCGTTCCTCCAGTCGGGTTCACCAGCCCGCAGACCGAGCCGATCAGAGTGGTCTTCCCCGCTCCATTCGGACCAAGCAGCGCGAAGATTTCGCCCTTGCGGATCTGCAGATCCACTCCGCCGAGCGCAGTGGGGCCATTGGCATAGGTCTTCTGTAGACCGCAAATGTCGAGAATCGGTTCGGAGATTTCAGTGACCATCACGCAATGATGGCCTCAACAATCAGTTTTACAAGAGAACTTATTCCACGCCGGGCAAAAGAAGCGAGGAATCACCATAGGAATAGAAGCGATACTTCTGTTCGATTGCATGGGCATATGCGGCATGCATCCGATCAACCCCCATCAGCGCGCTAACGAGCATGAACAGGGTCGATTTCGGCAAGTGAAAATTGGTCATCAATCCATCCACCGCGCGGAAACGGTAGCCCGGAGTAATGAATATCGAGGTGTCGCCTTCGAATGGCTGGATCGCACCATTTTCATCCGCTGCGCTCTCCAGTAGGCGAAGTGCCGTTGTTCCTGCAGCGATGATCCGTCCGCCTTTGGCTCTTGCTTCGTTCAGTGCATGGGCGGTTTCTGCATCGATCCGGCCAAATTCTGCATGCATGCGATGGTCATCGGTATCATCGGCCTTCACCGGCAAAAATGTCCCTGCACCGACATGTAGGGTGAGCGTCTTTCGGATGATCCCCGCGTCATCGATGGCCTGTAGCAACTCTGGCGTAAAGTGGAGCGATGCAGTGGGTGCCGCAACGGCCCCATCTTCACGCGCAAAGATTGTCTGGTAATCTTGGCGGTCTTGCTCGTCCGTCTCACGCTTACCTGCAATATATGGCGGAAGGGGCATGCGCCCTGCCCGATCCAACAGCACCTCGACCGGTTCATCGCCGGCAAAAGCGAGCGTAAAGCTGCCATCTTGGTGTCGCTGCTCGGCAATGGCACTCACACTGGCAGCAAATTCGAGGAGATCACCTTCCTTCACCCGTTTGGCGTTGCGGATGAATGCCTGCCAGCGTTGCAGGTCGACGCGCTTATGCAGTGTGACGCCGATCCGCGCCTCACCGCGTCTTCCTTCCAACTGCGCCGGGATGACGCGCGTATCGTTGAAGACCAGCACATCGCCTGCACACAGTAATTGCGGCAGGTCACGTACACAACGATCCTCGAACGCCCCCTCACCGCGGACCACCAGCATGCGCGCGGCATCGCGCGGCCGCACAGGCCGCAAGGCGATCCGTTCTGGCGGAAGCTCGAAATCAAAAAGGTCAACGCGCATGGACGCGCCCTTTAGCCGCAATGCGGCTCAGCACAAATGCGTCAATTACTCGCTGGTGGAGTTGTTGAGCATATCCACGGTGAAGACAGGTTCGTCCCCTTGTGGTGCTTCGGGCATCTTTTGCGGCTTGCCATCGGCGGCAATGCTGGCTTGGAGAATGCGCGTGGGATTGGCCGGTGGCTCACCTCGCTCGATGGCATCGACCCCTTCCATCCCGTCAATGACGCGACCGAAATTGGTATAGTTCCGGTCGAGCGCGAAACGCGGATAAAACACGATGAAGAACTGGCTGTTTGCGCTGTCTTCTTCCTGCGCTCTGGCCATGGAAACGGAGCCTCGCACATGGGGGAAACCGTTAAATTCTTCTTCCAGGTCAGGAAGCGTGGATCCGCCCTGTCCGGTTCCGGTGGGATCGCCCGTCTGCGCCATGAACCCATCGATCACGCGGTGGAATATCACCCCGTCATAAAAGCCAGCGCGTGTCAGCTCCTTGACGCGCTCGACATGGCTGGGGGCCCATTCAGGAACGAGGCGGATGGCGACCCGGGTGCCGTTGGATAGATCGAGGTATAGGATGTTTTCCAGATCCCGCTCGAGATTGAAATCGGCGGCAATCGGAATGCGGCGCGGCGCTTCGGGTGCTGCCTCTTCTGCTTCTTGCGCGGTGGCGGAAAAGGCGAGCGATGCCCCGGCCAGAATGGCAAGAAGACGGACAAGAATTTTCTGCATGATCTGAATCGAATGGTCCTGCGTGAAAGTTTGGCTCAAGCCCTAGGGCCTTGCCGCTGACAGTTCAATGAACATGAAATGCGCCGCCCACAGGCTCAGCAATCTCCCTTGCGGCCGATCTGGTCGATCCGGGCGACCACAAGCTGACGGATTTCGGGACTTACGAAACGGGAAATGTCCCCGCCATAAAAAGCAATTTCCTTCACCAGCTTGGAGGCGATGGGTTGCAGCGAAATGTCGGCCATGAGGAACACCGTTTCGATCCCGGCGTTCAGTTGCTGGTTCATGCCCGCCATTTGATACTCATATTCGAAGTCTGCCACGGCGCGCAGGCCGCGGATTATTATGCTGGCTCCTTCGCGTTCGGCGACATCCATCAAGAGGGCATCGAAGCCCCTGATCTCGACATTGTCTAGTCCAAGCCTATTAGCCTCGCTCGCAACCATCTTCATGCGTTCGTCAGGTGTGAAGATAGGATTCTTGCTGGGATTTGTCGTCACGCCGACGATCAGCCGATCGACCAGCTTGGACCCCCGCCGCATGATATCGGCATGACCCAGCGTGAAAGGATCGAAGGTTCCGGGATAAAGGCCGATACGGCTGGTCATCACATGTCCCTCTCGACAATAAACTTCGCCAGGCCGCGCAAGATGTCAGCTTCCTTGCCATGCATCACGAGGTGACCAATAGCCTGCTCGGATAGCGCGCGCGCCTGTTCTCGCGCCTTTTCCGGCCCCATCAGAGAAACGAACGTGGCTTTGCCCTGATCCTCATCCTTGCGGAGGGCTTTACCAGCTTTCTCTTCGTCCCCTTCACAATCGAGCAGGTCATCGGCGATCTGGAATGCAAGGCCAATATCGCGCGCGTAATTTCGCAAATGGCCGCGCGCCTCTTCGGGCACTTTTCCAAGGATCGCGCCCATTTCGACAGCTGCAGCCAACAGGGCACCAGTCTTGAGTTGCTGCAGTCGCGTGACGGAATGAAGATCGAAATCGACCTGGTCGGCCACCATATCCATCATCTGGCCGCCGGCCATCCCGTTATGCCCGCTTGCGATGGCAAGTGTTGCGACCAATTCCGAACGAATAAAGGGGTCTGGACTGACTTCGCGACTGGTCAGCAATTCGAAGGCTAAAGCGTGCAGCGAATCTCCAGCCAACACTGCGATCGCTTCGTCAAAAGCCTTGTGCAGTGTTGGCTTGCCATGCCGCTTGTCGTCATCGTCCATGCAGGGAAGATCGTCATGGATCAGGGAATAGGCGTGTATTGCTTCGATCGCGCATGCCGCGCGTATGGCCGATTGTCGGGAAGCGCCGTACATCTCGGCTACCGTTACCAAGAGCAGCGGTCGAACACGCTTGCCGCCGCCGATGATGGCATATCGCATAGCCTCTATCAGTGGTGCCCGCGCATCATCCGGCACGGGAAGGATAGCGTCGAATGCGGCATCCACTTCCCGCTGGATACGCTGGAGGCCGCGTCCCAACAGATCATCGGCAAGGACCAGTCCCATCGCTGCTTACCCGGCGTCGAAAGGTTCTGCGCCGGCTGGCTTGCCGTCAGGACCGGCAACGATCTTTTCGATCTTTGCCTGCGCCGCATCCAGGCG
>CAJXLD010000236.1 GCA_913055595.1 uncultured Altererythrobacter sp. | reverse complement strand
GCACCAAGCGCGGCAAGGACTTTATCCGGGCGGATTTTTCCGACCCTTCAGGCCAGTTCAGCGCCGCGTGCTTTGAGGAAGGCCTGGTCGAGTGCTTTCCCCGCTGGGCGGGGGAGGGCACCTGCGTGCTGCTGACGGTCGAGCTGGACAAGCCCAATCCGGATGAACCGCCACGCGTGACCGTGCGCGGCGCGCGTCCGCTGGCCGATGTCAGCGGTTCGGCGCGCATGGTGCTGGAGGCAGAAGTGCATGACGAGCTGGCGTTAATGGCGCTGGCGGAACATCTCCAGCCGGGCAAGGAGGGCTATGGCGAGGTGTTCGTCCGCCTGAAGATAGGCGAGGCCAAGGACCCTCTCCTTCGCCTAGGCAGCAGTTTCGACCTTTCGGGTGAAATCTGTGACAAGCTTGCCGGCATACCGGGCATTGAAGGGATTTCCTTGCGCCCGCGGAAAGGAGCGGCGAAACTGCGCCTCGTGGCCTGACAAAGAGCAGGAGGGGGAGATGCTTGGGCAAATGCAGGACTGGAAGCTCCGGCTTCACCATGTGATTGACCATGCCGCACATGAGCACGGTTCGCGCGAAATCGTCAGCCGTTGGGCCGATGGCCACGAAACGCGCAGCGATTGGACAGGCGTGCGACATGACGCGATGCGGCTTCGCAATGCGCTGGCGCGGCTGGGTCTTGCGTTGGGAGACCGTGTTGCCACGCTGGCGATGAACCATCTGCACCATCTGACCAGCTTCTATGGAGTTACCGGAGCGGGGCTGATTCTGCACACGATCAATCCGCGCCTGTTCGAAGACCAGCTGGCATATATCGTCAACCATGCGGAAGACCGGGTGCTGTTCTATGACACGATGTTTGCGTCCCTGGTCGAGAAGCTGAGGCCAGCCTGCCCGACGATCGAGCACTATATCTGCTATGACAATGGCGAGTTCGACGCCCTGCTCGATGCAGAAAGCGGTGATGGCGAATGGGCCGATGGCGACGAGAACGATCCCTGCCACCTTTGCTACACCAGCGGCACGACCGGCCATCCCAAGGGCGTGCTCTACACCCACAGGTCGAACATGCTGCATGCGCTTTCCGCGCTTCAGCCCAGCCTGCTGGCACTCGAACCACGCTCGACCTTGCTGCCTGTCGTGCCGCTGTTCCATGCGGCGGCATGGGGGCTGCCATGGTCATGCGCGGCGGCCGGAGCGAAGATGGTCTATTCGGCGGTCAACGAACCGGCAGTAATCTGCGAGTTGATGCAACGAGAAAGAGTCACGCATCTGGCGGGTGTGCCCACCGTCTGGCTGGGCATGTTCCAGCATCTCGATGAAAGCGGAACCGATCTTCCCCACCTCGAAGAGGCTGTAGTGGGCGGCTCTGCCATGCCGCGCGTGATGATAGAGAGGCTGATGAAGGCCGGCGTGCGCGTCAAACATGCTTGGGGCATGACAGAGACATCGCCGATTGGCACCTGCGGTTGCGAACCGGCCAATTGGGATGATCTCAGCTTCGAGGAGCAAGTCGATGTAAAGGTCCTGCAGGGCAGGGTGCCCTTCGGTGTCGAAATTCGCTGTGTCGATCTCGATGATCCATCGAAAGAACTACCACGCGATGGCAAGACAGCCGGTGCCTTGCAGGTGCGCGGGCCGTGGGTGGTGAAGCGCTATTTCAAGGCAGAGGAGGATGCGGTCGGGGCCGACCAGTGGTTCGATACGGGCGATGTCGGCATCATCGGTGAAGACGGTACCTTGAAGCTCACTGACCGTACGAAGGATGTGATCAAGTCGGGAGGGGAGTGGATCAGTTCGGTCGAACTGGAAAATGCCGCCGTTGCCCATCCGGAACTTGCAGAGGCTGCGGCGATTGGCATCGCCCACCCCAAATGGGGTGAACGCCCGATCCTGATTGCCGTGCGGGCAAAGGCATCAGAGGTAACCGAAGAGGAGATTATCGCATTCCTGGCTGACAAGGTCGCCAAATGGTGGTTGCCCGACGCGGTGAAATTCGTGGATTCGCTTCCGCATGGGGGAACGGGAAAAGTCAGCAAGAAGGCTCTGCGTGAGCAATTCGCCAACGGCTAAAGGAGCTGTAGCTGGCCACTCGTGTCGGGAGGCCTGAATGAACTGCAATCCAGTTCGAATTGACCTTTTCGCATGCCATGCCGCTTGCTCGCGATGCGAAAACGAGTGCGGAACAATTCGGCCCAGACGCCTTGCGGGCGCATGCGCGAAAAGAAGTTTCCGTCATTGTCGCGCCCGTTGCGGACCGACTGAACGATGCCCATCACCTTCTTGGCCCGGTCGGGGTAGTGCACGTCCAGCCATTCGCGGAACAGCGGCGAGACTTCATGCGGCAGGCGCAGCATGATCCATCCCGCCGACCGCACACCCTGATCGGCTGCGCAGGCGATGATCTTTTCCATGAAGCAGTCGGTTATTGCCGGGATGACGGGAGCGATAGAGCAATGTACCGGCACGCCTGCCTCGACCAGTTTTCCCAATGCGGCGAGTCTCTTGGCAGGCGAAGCTGCGCGCGGTTCGAGGTTGCCGGAAAGCACGGGATCGAGCGAAGTTACCGATAGGCCAACTGCGACCAGTTTCCTTGCGGCGAGTTCACAAAGGAGGTCGATATCCTGCAGCACCCGGTCCGACTTGGTGGTGATCATCACCGGATGCTGTGTCTCCAGGCACACTTCCAAAATGCTGCGTGTGATACGGTATCGCGCCTCTATCGGCTGGTAGGGATCGGTGTTGGTGCCCATTGCGATGGGCTGCGGCTTGTACTTGGGCCGCGCCAGCGTTTCGCGCAGCAATTGTGCCGCATTGGGTTTGGCGAACAACTTGGTCTCGAAATCGAGCCCGGGTGAAAGGTCGTGATAGGCATGGGTAGGGCGAGCAAAGCAGTAGACGCAGCCATGCTCGCAACCGCGATAGGCGTTGATCGAGCGGTCAAAGGCGATGTCGGGCGACTGGTTGAAGGTCAGGATCGACCTGGGATGTTCCTCGACCACAGTGGTGCGCAATTTGGGTGGCTCGCCATCGAGCGCGCGCATGGCATCGCGCCAGTCATCGTCGACCAGCCTTTCGGCCAGACCGAATCTTTGCGGAACCGCAGAAGACTGCGCCCCGCGCCCTCGCACGCCATGTCGCATGGCGAGAACATAGCAGGAACATGTGGGATTTGGAAGAGGTTCAAACCTCTTTCAGGCGCGGCATCAGTTCCACGAAATTGCACGGGCGGTTCCGCGCGTCGAGCTGCTCGGCGAGAATTCCGTCCCACCCGTCCTTCACCGCGCCGTTCGAGCCAGGAAGGGCGAAGATATAGGTTCCATCCGCCACCACGGCACAGGCGCGTGATTGGACGGTGGAGGTGCCGATGGTCTTGAGGCTGAGATATCGAAAGACCTCGCCAAAGCCGGGAATGTCGCGCGTCTTTACGCGGTCGAGCGCTTCCGGCGTCACATCACGGCCCGTCAGGCCGGTGCCGCCGGTGGAAACGACGGCATCGACATTCGGGTCTGCCATCCACTCGCGCAGTTGCGCTTCGATCAAGTTGGCGTCGTCCTTCAGGATCGTGCGCGCGGCGAGATTATGGCCCGCACCAGTGATCCGATCCGCCAGAATATCGCCCGACGTATCCTCATCCGGTCCGCGCGTGTCCGAGACGGTCAGCAGGGCGATATTGATCGGCTTGAAGTTGCGGGTTTCGTCAATCGCCATCAATTGCTTCCTGTCGAGAGATAGACACGCCCGTCGCTGCCGCCTGCACCGGGGAAGGTGGGCCAATCATTCTGTGCCAAACTCATCCGGCTTGGGGAGTCGGAATCGGCTTG
>CAJXLD010000235.1 GCA_913055595.1 uncultured Altererythrobacter sp. | reverse complement strand
GACCAGCTGACGATCTGGCCCATGCCCTTCATCTTGTTGAAGCGCGGGAAGTTCATCAGCATGGCGAAGCTGGCGAAAAGTTGCAGCCCTTCGGTAAAGCCGCCGAACATGGCGAGCGTGCGGGCGATATCCTCATCGCTGTCGACGCCGAATTCCTGCAGGTAATCGTGCTTGTCCTTCATCTCCTCATATTCGAGGAACATGCCATATTCGGATTCGGGCATGCCGATCGTGTCGAGCAGGTGCGAATAGGCCGCGATATGCACCGTCTCCATGTTGGAGAAGGCGGCGAGCATCATCTTCACTTCGGTCGGCTTGAAGACGCGGCCGTATTTCTCGTGATAGCAATCCTGCACTTCGACGTCCGCCTGCGTGAAGAAGCGGAAGATCTGCGTGAGGAGGTTGCGCTCATGCTCGGTGAGGTTCTGCGCCCAGTCGCGGCAATCCTCGCCCAAAGGAACTTCCTCGGGCATCCAATGGACCTGCTGCTGCCGTTTCCAGAACTCATAGGCCCAGGGATATTCAAAGGGCTTGTAGGTCTTGCGGGCTTCGAGCAACGACATCTGGTACCTCCGGTGTGAATCGCGAGTTTCCAACATAGGGAATCATTATGCGAATACGAAGGCAAGAGAGCAGATTCTTGCGGGGATAAATTGGGGACGAAACGTGTCTGGGCTGAGTCCGGCCGTTGGGCTCTTTAGATCAAGGGAGGAGCGCCATTCCCGCCATCACAACCGCCATCAAGGCTTCGGCCTTGGGATCGACAAAATTCTTGTCTTTTTCATCGCCTGCCGGTGGTTCGCCGACAGCTGGCAACTGCTCCTCAATGTGAATCCAGCGCCAGACTGCGTGGATGAACATCGGGATCGAGATGGCGAACATGATCATCTGCCGCTCCTCTCCTTCGGAAACCCATGCCCATGCGAGCAGACCACCCATAATTGCCGCGAATGGAAGGCCCAGCAGAAATGCTCCCAAGTCAGCGCCGTCTGGCTCACGGTCATTGGGAATGGAGGTTGCTGCGCCGGGAGGCTCCGGTTCGCTAGCTGTCTTTGCAAGAACATTGATGCCAGAGGAGACCGCATGCACGATAATGCCGCCACCCGCTCCGGTTGCGATCCATTGTAGCGTTTCAGAATCAGGAAGGGGCAGCATGGTAGACAGGTTAGCCTGCCCATGCCTCAAGACAAGCGATTACAACGGATTATCGCTTACTCTTCGCCCTTCGAGAAGTGGCGGGAGATTTCCAGCATGATGAGGATCGGCGTCGCCCACAGCCAGGTCAGCAGCGCGGCTTCGCGCCAGCCGCCATTTTCGGGCAGGCGCATCGAGCAGCCATAGATCTCCAGCAGGTCTTCGGGCCTGCAGGACGATGGCCAATAGGCATTCCAATAAAGGTAAACGCCCAGACCGATCCAGCCGATTTGCGACGCATAGAGCGCAAAATAGCGGGAGAAGCTGACTTCGCCGTGACCGTGGTGGGTCGGATATCTTTTGGCACCGTGACTCATGAGCGCGGGATTACGCCCTGCATAGTTAAGAAATCGCTATAATCCGGGCGGTTCTTGCAAAATATTCGGTTAAAGCGGCCAGCGGTGCCCGAATGTCACAAGGCCGTGACGTCACGCGGTCTATGGAGCGGGCAATAAAGCCACGATGCGCAGCGGCCCGCCGCTACCTCCGCCGATCTTGGTGGGCAGGGCGATCACCGTCGCGCCGGTCGGTGGCAGCGCGCCCAGTCCAGCGACATTTTCAAGCCCAGGAATATTGGCGCCGAGCAATATCTGGTGGGCGATGAAATCGGTGCTCTGGCCATAGTCGAGGCTCGCCGTATCGAGGCCGACCGCGGCGATATCGCGTTCCTCGACAAGCAGGCGCGCGGCCTCTTCCGAAATGCCTGGGAAGTGCAATGCCGCCACGCCCTCCTGCCCGCGCAATGCGGTGCCGAGATATGCCTCGCGATCGGGCCAGTACCGGTCGAAGCCGGTGCGGAAGAGCACGATCGCGCCCGCGGGCAGGGCTCCGTGTTCGACCTCCCAGCCCTCGATATCGGCGCGCGTCACAAGGTAGTCGCGATCTTCAGCGGCGGCCTCGCTCACGTCGATCACGGCGGCGGGGCCGATCAGGCTGGAGAGCGGAATCTGGTCGGTCGTCTGGCGCCCCTCGGCAAAGTGGATCGGCGCGTCGAGATGTGTGCCGCCATGTTCGGCCAGGTGGATGCGGTAGGAGGAATAGAAATAGCCGCCCTCGGCCATGCCGAAGAATTCTTCCTCGTGCTGGTAATCATCCTCGGTCGGCCAGAAGATCGTATCCTCGGTGAGCGTATGGGTGAGGTCGACCCATTCACCGGCGAGCGGATCGGGCGCGGGTTGTTCTTGCTGTTGCGCGCAGGCCGAGATCGCCAGCGCCGCGCCAAGAATTGTCAGTGTTGTCCGATATGCCATGTCGCCTGCCCTCCTGTCGGCCCAGCGTATCATGGAATGCGGTCAGCCGCGCTTGGTTTTCTTCGATCCAAAGAAGCTGCCGCCGCCGAGCACAGTGACGCCAAGGAAGAAGCCGAAATCGTACCAGCCACCTTCATTGGGCACGGCATAGACCGCGATATCGGGATCGAAGAGCGATCCGATCCACGCCCAGGGGAAGATGAAACCGTGCCACAGGCCCCACCAGAAGCCGGGAACATCGGGCCCATACGCCACGCCCGCGTCGATCTGGTTGGCGCAGGCGGAGAGGAGCAGCGCGAGGCCGATGGCCGTGATGGCTGTGGTGATGTTGCGCTTGGTCACTGAATGCCTCCCCCTAGTGTATCATCCATATAACACACTTTTAAAGGAGGTGCAAATACCTGTCGCACATAAGAAAACGGCGGCCATTGCGACCGCCGCTTCCCCAACTAGCGAATGAGTCCAGCTAACAGGCCGCCCAAACCTCGATTTGCAGAACAATGCAAAGCACGCAGATTTGTGTAGTCGTTAGAGCCACCCAATACCTTGGCTATTCGATGGTCCACTTCCCAGCCGTACGGGGATTCATGGTTCCCGTAATGGGCGCGACAAATAATGTTTCCAAGCTCATCGGTTGCTATCCCAGCGGGATAACCGGTCGTCGTCGGAAGCCTAGTCGGTCGCGTCGTGCTACCAAAAATGTAGTCGAGTTCAGATTGTGTATAACGAGTCATTCTATCGTACCCCAATTGTGGAGGGATTGACTGACTCGAGCTGCAGAAGCATTATACTCGTGAAAACGGCAGCCACCCTCCGGGGGGATTGTCGAGGCCCGGTGACAGTTACCGCTGTCCCGGGCCTCTGTTTCTCCGCCTTACGGGACGGAAACTGGTAAATTCTCCTTCATCACTGACAGGCCAGACACTCGTCGTAATCGGTACTTTCGCCTGCGGTGAGCTCGTACTTCGCCGCATCGGCCGTGTTGTCCGCTTCCACGCCGCCCGCAAAGCCTGCGCGCTGCACGGACTTGGAGCGCAGGTAGTAGAGCGACTTGATGCCCTTCTCCCATGCCTGGAAGTGCAGCATCATCAGATCCCACTTGTCGACATCGGCGGGGATGAAGAGGTTGAGGCTCTGCGCCTGGTCGATGAAGGGTGCGCGGTCGGCGGCGAATTCGAGCAGCCAGCGCTGGTCGATCTCGAAGCTGGTCTTGAACGCCGCCTTTTCCTCGTCACTGAGGAAATCGAGGTGCTGCACCGAACCGCCCTTTTCGAGGATCGAGTTCCATACATTGGTGGAATTCTTGCTCTTCTTGTCGAGGATCTTTTCGAGATAGGGGTTCTTCACCACGAAGCTGCCCGAGAGCGTCTTGTGCGTGTAGATATTGGCCGGG